>NZ_JBJHAI010000002.1:0-243108 GCF_054050955.1 Modestobacter sp. SYSU DS0290 | reverse complement strand
CCCCCCCCCCCCCCCCCCCCCCCCCCCCCCCCCCCCCCCCCCCCCCCCCCCCCCCCCCCCCCCCCCCCCCCCCCCCCCCCCCCCCCCCCCCCCCCCCCCCCCCCCCCCCCCCCCCCCCCCCCCCCCTGCCCGGGGACCAGCGCACGGCCGCGCGCCGCCCGTCCCCGGCGAGGAGCTATGCGGGGGCCGGAGGACCACCGTCGCGGGGCACGCCGGCTCGGTGCGGTGTCGCCGGGCCCCCGCCGGGTTCGGACACCCCGCCCGGCTGGCGGCGCCGCAGCTCGTCGGGCACCAGCTCGACCAGCTCCTCGGGCAGCAGCGGCAGGTCCAGCAGCGAGAGCTTGACCCGGCTCCGGTCCGCGGCGGCCCAGTCGTCCAGGCGCACCAGCAACCCGGCCTCGGCGCGGGTGGCGACGTGCAGCCCGTCGCCGGGACCCAGCCGGCCGCGGACCAGCCCGTCGACCTCCAGCGCCGGCCGGCCGGCAGTGGCCGGCATGGTCAGCTCGAGCGGCTCGTGCGGGCCCAGGACGACGGTGCGGTCGATGCCGTTCAGCGGCGCCGACGGCGTGACCAGCACCCCCTCGGCGCCCGGGGACATCACCGGGCCACCGGCGGCGAAGTTGTAGGCGGTGGAGCCCATCGGGGTGGCGATGATCAGGGCGTCGCAGCGGTAGTGCCCGTAGCGGCGGCCGGCCACCGACAGGGTCGCGTCGACCAGCCCCTCCCCCGGCACCCGGGCGAGGACGACGTCGTTGAAGGCGACGGTCTCCCAGCCCGGACCGCGCACCACCAGGCAGCTGCGGGACTCGACCGTCGAGCGCCCCTCGGCCATGGCGGTGAGGGCGGCGTCGAGCTCGCGGCCCTCCACCTCGGTGAGGAAGCCCAGGCGCCCGAAGTTCACCCCGAGCACCGGCACCGGCCGGCCGACGACCAGCCGCATCGCGCCGAGCAGGGTGCCGTCACCGCCGAGGGCGATGATCCCGTCGCAGCTGTCCGCGAGCTCGGCCACCGGGACGGGCGTGACCCCGGTCAGCCCGTGCCGGCCGACGTCCTC
Organism: Modestobacter sp. SYSU DS0290; assembly: GCF_054050955.1. Classification (NCBI taxonomy): domain Bacteria; kingdom Bacillati; phylum Actinomycetota; class Actinomycetes; order Geodermatophilales; family Geodermatophilaceae; genus Modestobacter; species Modestobacter sp. SYSU DS0290. Next base: position 242,054 of record NZ_JBJHAI010000002.1, on the reverse strand, counting down.
GGCCGCGGCGACCAGCTCGACGCCGTGGGTGGTGGTCCAGGCCGCGACCTGCCCGGCAGCCGCGGAGCAGTCGCGGTGCGGGTGGAGGACCAGGCCGATGCGGCTGCCGTCGTGCACGCCTCAGCCCCGGTACGTCTCGAGCAGGCGCAGCCAGATCTCACTGATCGTGGGGTAGGACGGGACCGCGTGCCACAGCCGGCTGATCGGCACCTCCCCGACCACCGCGATGGTCGCCGAGTGCAGCAGCTCGGCCACCCCCTCGCCGACGAAGGTGACCCCGAGCAGCACCTCCCGCTCGGTGTCGACCACCGCGATCGCCGTCCCCGAGTACCCGTCGGCGAAGACGGCGGCACCGGCCACGCTGCCGATCGGGTACTCGACCACCCGGTGCGGGAGCCCGGCGTCGGCCGCCTGCGCGGCGGTCAGCCCGACCGCGGCGACCTGCGGGGACGTGAAGACGACGCTCGGCGTGGCCCGCCGGTCGGCAGTGGCCACGAACGGCGACCAGTCGGCCAGGTCGACCTGCTCGCCGCGGGCCCGGGCGACGATCGCGGCGCCGGCCTGCCGGGCCTGGTACTTGCCCATGTGGGTCAGCTGCCCGCGCCCGTTGACGTCACCCACCCCGTAGAGCCAGGGCAGGCCGGTGACCTGCAGGGTGTCGTCGACGTCCAGGTACTCCCCCGGGGTGAGCCCCACGGTGTCCACGCCGACGTCGTCGGTGTTGGCGGCGCGGCCGGCGGCGACCAGCACCTCGTCGCCGCGGAACTCCCCGGTCGAGCAGCTCAGCACCACCTCGTCGCCGTCGCGGCGGGCGGCGCGCACCTCGGTCTCCAGCCGCACGTCGACGCCGAGCCCGCGCAGGGAGTCCGCGACGGCCTCCCCGGCCGCCGGCTCCAGGTGCGGCAGCAGCCGGTCGCCGTGCTGGAGCAGCGTGACCTGGGAGCCCAGCTGCTGCCAGGCGGTGGCCATCTCGGAGCCCACGTAGCCGCCGCCGAGCACCAGCAGCCGGCGCGGCGCCTCCTTCGCGCTGGTCGCCTCGCGCGGGGTCCAGGGGGCGACGTCGGCGAGCCCGTCGACCGGCGGGACCGCGGCGCGTGAGCCGGTGCAGACCGCGACCGCGTGCCGGGCGGTGAGCATCAGCTCGTCCCCGTCACCGGTGGTGACCACGACCCGCTTCTCCCCCGCCAGCCGGGCGTGCCCGCGGACCAGCGCGATCCCCGCCCCGTCGATCCACGCCACCTGCGAGGCGTCGTTCCAGTGGCTGGTGAACTCGTCGCGGCGGGCGAGGGTGGCCGTGACGTCCTGCTCGCCGGTCACCGCGGCCGCGGCGCCGGGCACCGCGCGGGCCTGGCCGAGCACCTCGCTGCCGCGCAGCAGGGTCTTGCTGGGCATGCAGGCCCAGTAGGAGCACTCGCCGCCCACCAGCTGGGACTCGACCAGCACGGCGCTCAGGCCGCCCCGGACGACGATGTCGGCGACGTTCTCGCCGGTCGACCCGGCGCCGAGGACGACCACGTCGAAGGACTGCTCAGAAGAGGTCACCCGGCCATCCTCGCCGTTGTGGTCGACTGGCCGCCATGCCGGTCGATGCGCAGGAGTTCTCCGCCGCCCTCCGCCAGTACGCCGCCGGGGTGGTCCTGGTGACGGTGCGTGACGACATCGACGACGTCGGGACGACGGTCACCTCGCTGATGAGCGTCTCGGCCGACCCGCCGCTGGTGGCGATCGGCCTGGCCGCCGACGGCTACCCGGCCGAGGTGCTGCAGGCGGTCGGCTCGGCGGCGGTGAACGTGCTGGCGGCGCCGCAGGCGATCCTGGCCAGCCGGTTCGCCTCGGCCGGCCGGCCCAGCGCGCGGCACCTGCTGGAGACGGTGCCCTGGCACCGGGCGCCGGTCAGCGACGCGATCGTGCTCGAGGGGGCCCTGGCGGCGCTGGACTGCCGGGTGGACTCGGTGGTCGAGGCCGGCAGCCACGTCGTCGTCCTGCTGGCAGTGGAGGGGGTGCCGGTCCTCGGGGACGGCGACCCGCTGGTGCGCCTGCGCGGCCGCTGGACCGACGGCGCCGGGCGGCTCGCCGGCCGCCGGGAGGGCTCGTGACGGCCCCGTCCGGAGGCTCGCCCCGAGCTCGCGAAGGGTGAGAGGAACGGGGTGCTCTGTCACATCGGCGGCGCCGGCGGTGCTGTAGAGGTGTGGACGTCGTCGGGCAGGGCCGGGTCGCGCCGTTCTCCACGGCGCGCACGGCCGCACGGAGGAGCACGGCCGTGAGAGGTGCGCGCCAGGCGGTGCACCCCGACCTCGAGTCGGTCTTCCGCGACAGCTACCCGCGGGTGGTCGCCGTGGCCGCCCGGGTCCTCGGCTCGCGCGATGAGGCCGAGGACGTCGCCCAGGAGGTGTTCCTGTCGTTCAGCCGCTCCGCGGTGCCCGCCGCGGAGGCGCAGGGGTGGCTCTCGGTCGCCGCGGCGCACACCGCGCTGAACCTGATCCGCTCCGGCCGCCGCCGGGCCGCCCGGGAGGTGACCGCCGCCGAGCGGGAGACCCCGGTCCCCGACGTCGCCGACACGGTGCTCGCCCGCGACGACTCCCGCCGGGTGCGCGCCGCCCTCGCCCGGTTGCCCCGCACCCAGGCCCTCGCCCTCGTGCTGCGGCACAGCGGCCTCAGCTACAGCGAGGTCGCCGCAGCCCTCGACCTCTCCCCCGGCAGCGTCGGCACCACCGTCCGGCGCGCCGAGTCCGCCCTGCGCAAGGAGTTGACCCACGATGCGTCTCCGCTCTGACCCCCACCCGGCCGACGGCACGCTGCGCCGGCTGATCGACGAGCCCGCCGGCGTCGCCGACGCCGACCGCGCGCACGTGGCCGGCTGCCCGGCCTGCCTGCGCGAGCTCGCCACCGTCCAGGCCGACGCCAGCGCCGCCGCGTCGGCGCTGGCCACCTCCGCTCCCGCACCGGACGTGGACCGCGCGTGGCTGCGGCTGCAGGCCGCGACCCGGCCGGCAGCCGCGGCCCGCACCGCGGCACCGGCCCGCACCTGGCGCAACCGGCTGCGCAGCCCGGTGGTCGCCGCGGCCGGTGTCGTGCTGATCGTCGGGGGCGCGGGCGCCGCGGCCGCCGGCGACTGGGTGCAGGTGTTCCGCACCGAGGAGATCGCCCCGGTGGCGGTCACCGAGGCCGACCTGATCGCGCTGCCCGACCTCTCCGCCTACGGCACGCTGCAGCCGGTCGCCGAGCCGGACGTGCGCGAGGTCGCCGACGCCGCGGCGGCCGAGGAGGCCACCGGCCTGGCGGTGCCGGAGGTCGACGAGCTGCCGCGCGGGGTCACCGGCGAGCCCACGTTCACCGTCGGCGACCAGCTGATCGCCGAGTTCGCCTTCTCCGCCGACCGGGCGGCGCAGGCGGCGGCCGCGGCCGGCGAGGAGCTCCCCGCCGTGCCCGCGGGGCTCGACGGCAGCACGTTCCGGCTGACCGCCGGTCCGGGGGTGGCCGCGGTCTGGACCGAGGCCCGTGGTGTGCCCGCCCTGGCGGTCGGGCGGGTGCAGGCACCGACGGCGGAGTCCCGCGGCGTGCCCTTCGACGTGGCGCGCGACTACCTGCTGTCGCTGCCCGGGCTCCCCGACGCCCTCGCCGACCAGCTGCGCACCTTCACCGCCGACGGCACGACGCTGCCGCTGCCGGTGCCGGCCGAGCTGGTGTCGACCTCGACCACCGAGGTCGACGGTGCGCGGGCCACCGTGCTGGCGTCCCGGGACGGCCTGCTGCACGGCGTCGTCTGGGTCGCCGACGGCGTGGTGACCGGTGTCGCCGGCACGCTGAGCGAGGACGAGGTGCTCGACGTCGCCCGGGGGCTGCGCTGACCGCGCCCGGAGCCGGACCGGCCGTCGCCGAGGAGCTGGTGGCCGGGCTGCCACCCTCGGCGGCGGTCTGGTGCTCGGGTCTGCGCAAGCGCTACGCGAAGCGCACCGCGGTCGACGGGGTCTCCTTCACCGTCGGCCGCGGTGAGGTCCTCGGCCTGCTCGGGCCCAACGGCGCGGGCAAGACCAGCGTGATCAAGATGCTGCTGGGGCTGGTCCGGCCCGACGCCGGCGAGGTCCTGCTGCTCGGGCGTCCGGGCACCGACCCGCGGGCCCGGGCCGCGGTGGGCTACCTGCCCGAGCTCTTCCGCTACCAGCCCTGGCTGACCCCGGCCGAGGTCCTCGCGCTGCACGTGCGGCTGGCCGGGGTCCGCGTGCCGGACACCGAGCGCCGCGAGTGCCTGGCGCTGGTCGGCCTGGCCGACCGGGCCGGCGACCGGGTGGGCGGCTTCTCCAAGGGCATGCAGCAGCGGCTGGGCCTGGCGGTCGCGCTGGTCGCCCGTCCGGAGCTGGTCGTGCTCGACGAGCCCACCAGCGCGCTGGACCCGGTGGGCCGGGTCGACGTCCGGGACCTGGTGCTGGACCTGAAGGCCCGCGGGGTGGCCGTGCTGCTCAACTCGCACCTCATCGGCGAGGTCGAGCGGGTCTGCGACCGGGTCGTGGTGCTCAACCACGGCCGGGTCGCCGCCGCCGGCTCCCTGGCCGAGCTGCTGGGCCAGCGTGAGCTGCGGCTGCACCTGGACGGGCTCACCCCCGCCGCCGAGGCGCGGCTGGCCGCGCTCGGCCGGGTGACCCGCGAGGGCGAGTGGCTGACCGTCATCCTGCCGGCCGACGACGACGGGACGGCGGTGCCCGACCTGGTCGCCGACCTGGTGTCGCTGCAGGCGCGGGTGCACGCCGTCGAGCCGGTGCGGATCAGCCTGGAGGAACGGCTGCTGGGCATCCTGCGTGAGGAGGGCCGGCCGTGATCGTGCTGACGATGGCCGGGCTGACGCTGCGCGAGGCGTCGCGGCGCAAGGTGCTGCGCGCGCTGGCGCTGCTCACCGCGGCCCTGCTGCTCCTCAGCGGCTGGGGGTTCTCCCGGCTGGACGCCGAGCTGGGCACGCTCACCAGCGGCGAGGCGCGGCTGGTCGCCTCCCAGCTGCTCAACCTGGTCATGTTCGGGTTCAGCCTGATCGGGGCGCTCGGGACGGCGTTCCTCGCCGGGCCGTCGCTGGCCGGGGAGGTGGAGTCCGGCACCGCGCTGGCCGTGCTGGCCCGACCGGTGCGCCGCTGGCAGGTGCTGCTGGGCAAGTGGCTGGGGCTGGTCGCCTTCGGTGCCGGGTTCGTGGTGATCGCGGGGCTGGCGCAGTTCCTCGTCGTCCAGCTGACCGTCGGGTACTGGCCGCCGCAGCCGGTCGTCGGCCTGCTGCTGCTCGCCCTGCAGACCACCGTGCTGCTCACCCTGGTGCTGCTGCTGGCCACCGCTATCTCCCCGATGGCGTCGGGCATCGTCGCGGTGGGCCTGTTCGGCTCCACCTGGGTGGCCGGCGTCGTCGGCGGGGTGGGCGAGGCGATCGGCAACGACGGCGTCGCCCGGGTCGGCAGCGTCTCGCGGATGCTGCTGCCCACCGACGGGCTGTGGCGGGGCGCGATGTACGCCTTCCAGGACCCGACGGCGCTGCGCGTCTTCGGCGAGGTCGGTTTCCCCTTCCTCGGCCAGGCCCCGCTGACCGCCACCTACCTGACCTGGGTCGCGGTGTGGATCGTGCTGGTGGGCGGGCTCGCGGTGCTCTCCTTCCGCCGCCGCGACGTCTAGGCCGTGCTGCCCGGACAGTCCCCCGCCTCGTGCGCTGGTGCGGGTTGACCCGGTCCGGCTGGGGTTGAGCCGCGTCCTGACGCGGGTCAACCCCAGCTCGCGCGGGTTGACCCGGGTGGGGGCACCGACACGCGCACGTCACCGGGCGGGGCTAGCGTCGTCGCCGATGAGCACCGCCCTGCCCGCCCCGTCCGAGTCCGCCGTCCGCCGTGCGCTGACCCGCGCCGAACGCGGCGTGACCCTGGACGCCACCGAGGCCGAGACCCTGCTGCACGCCCGCGGGCTGGCCGAGGGCGAGCCCCTCGACCGGCTGCTGACCGCCGCGGGGCGGGTGCGCGACGCCGGGCTGGCGTCCGCCGGGCGGCCCGGGGTGGTCACCTACAGCCGCAAGGTGTTCGTCCCGCTCACCCACCTGTGCCGCGACCGCTGCCACTACTGCACGTTCGTGACCACGCCCGGGCAGCTGCGCGCCGAGGGCAAGGCGCCGTTCCTCTCCCCCGACGAGGTGCTGGAGATCGCCCGCGCCGGCGCCGCGCTGGGCTGCAAGGAGGCCCTGTTCACCCTCGGCGACCGCCCGGAGGACCGCTGGCCGGTCGCCGCCGAATGGCTGGAGGCGCACGGCTTCGACTCCACGCTCGGCTACCTGCGCGCGATGGCGATCCGGGTGCTGGAGGAGACCGGGCTGCTCCCCCACCTCAACCCCGGGGTGCTGAGCTGGGAGGAGGTCCAGCGGCTCAAGCCGGTCGCCGCCTCGATGGGCATGATGCTGGAGACGACCGCCACCCGGCTCTGGTCGGAGAAGGGCGGCCCGCACTTCGGCTCCCCCGACAAGGAGCCCGCCGTCCGGCTCCGCGTGCTGGAGGACGCCGGCCGCTCCGCCGTCCCGTTCACCACCGGCGTGCTGCTGGGCATCGGCGAGGACTACGCCGAGCGGGTCGACGCGATCGCCGAGATCCGCGCCTCGGCCCGGCGGCACCAGCACGTGCAGGAGGTGATCGTGCAGAACTTCCGGGCCAAGCCGCGCACCGCGATGGCCGCGCACGACGACCTGGGCCTGCAGGAGTACGTCGCCGCCGTCGCCGTCACCCGGCTGCTGCTGGGGCCCGCCGCCCGGGTGCAGGCGCCACCGAACCTGTCCGACTCGACCGAGCTGGGCTTGCTGCTGCGCGCCGGCGTCGACGACTGGGGCGGGGTCTCCCCGCTGACGCCCGACCACGTCAACCCCGAGCGGCCCTGGCCGAACATCGACAAGCTCGCCGAGCTCAGCGCCGACGCCGGCTTCACCCTGCGCGAACGGCTGGCCGCCCAGCCCGGCTACGTCCTGCAGCCCGAGCCGTGGCTGGACCCGCGGGTGCGCCCGCACGTCGCCGCGCTCGCCGGCCCCGACGGCCTGGCGGTGGAGGGACGGCTGCCGGTGGGCCTGCCGTGGCAGGAGCCGGACGAGACGTGGACGGCGTCCGGGCGCACCGACCTGCACGTGGAGGTGGACACGGTCGGGCGCACCGGTGACCGGCGCAGCGACTTCGACGCCGTCTACGGCGACTGGGCCGAGCTGCGGTCCCGGACCGAGAGCGCCCGCGACGGCTCCTCCACCGCGCTCACCGCCGGCGACCCGGAGGTGCGGGCCGCGCTGCGGCGCGCCGAGGCCGACCCGGCCGGGCTCTCCGACGCCGAGTACCTCGCGCTGCTGGGCGCCGACGGGGAGGACCTGGAGGCGCTCGCCGCGCTCGCCGACGGCTTCCGCCAGCAGGTCAACGGCGACGACGTCACCTACGTGGTGAACCGGAACATCAACTTCACCAACGTCTGCTACACCGGCTGCCGGTTCTGCGCGTTCGCCCAGCGGCGCACCGACGCCGACGCCTTCACCCTGTCGATGCAGCAGGTCGGTGACCGGGTCGACGAAGCGTGGGCCGGTGGGGCGACCGAGATCTGCATGCAGGGCGGCATCCACCCCGACCTGCCCGGCACCGCCTACTTCGACCTGGCCCGGGAGGTGAAGGCCCGCCGGCCCGACATCCACCTGCACGCGTTCTCGCCGATGGAGGTGGTGAACGGCGCCGCGCGCACCGGGCTGAGCTTCCGCGACTTCCTCACCGCGGCCCGCGAGGCGGGCGTGGACAGCCTGCCGGGCACCGCGGCGGAGATCCTCGACGACGACGTGCGCTGGGTGCTGACCAAGGGCAAGCTGCCGGCCGCGACCTGGCTGGAGATCGTGCGCACCGCGCACGAGGTGGGTCTGCCGACGACGTCGACGATGATGTACGGCCACGTCGACACCCCCGCCCACTGGGTCGCGCACCTGCGTGCGCTCGCCGCGCTGCAGGACCAGACCGGCGGCTTCCGGGAGTTCGTGCTGCTGCCGTTCGTGCACCACAACGCGCCGATCTACCTCGCCGGCGTGGCGCGCCCGGGGCCGACGAACCGGGAGAACCGGGCGGTGCACGCCGTCGCCCGGCTGCTGCTGCACGGGCGGATCGACAACATCCAGACCTCGTGGGTGAAGCTCGGCGACGTCGGCACCCAGGCGATGCTGAACGGCGGCGCCAACGACCTGGGCGGCACGCTGATGGAGGAGACGATCAGCCGGATGGCCGGCTCGGGGAACGGGTCGCTGAAGACCATCGCCGAGCTGGAGGCGATGGCCGCCGCGATCGGCCGCCCGGCCCGGCAGCGGACGACGGAGTACGGCACCCCGTCGGCGGAGCGGATCGCCACCGCGCGGTCGGACTCCGGCCGCGCGGCGCTCACCCTCAAGCTCGTCTGACGGCACCGGTCCGGTGTCCTCCCGCACCGACAGTGGTGCGGGAGGACAGGGTCGGATCAGGTCACCTGATCCGGCCCGGGGGCCGTTCGGGCCTCGCGGCCTTCGGGGTCAGCGGCCGGCCTCGGTCGCGCCGGCGCCTCCGGTGGTGCGGTTCTCCGCGTCGGACTCCTCGGTCACCACGTCGACCCGCACCTCCTCCACGGGCGGCTGGTCGACGACGGTGACCGGCCGGGACGGGGTGGCCGGCGGCGGGGCCGGGACCTCCTGCGGCTGCTCGCTCTCCGAACCGCTCCTCGACCCGGCCACGGCCGCCGCCACCCCGGCGACCGCCGCGGCACCGGCGGCGACGGCCTTGGCCGACACCCCGGCCTTGCCGCTGTCCCCGCGGGAGAGGGCGGCCTCGTCGGCACCGGGGGTGCCGGCGCCGACACCGTGCCGGACCTCGCCGCGCCACGCACCGCTGGCGTAGCCCGCGTCCTCGATGAGGGCCTTGAACCGTTGCAGGTCCGACTTCGCCTGCCGGCCGACGATGCCGAGCTTGTCGCCGGCCTGCTCCACCAGGCCCTCGGGCTCGTACTCCAGGCTCAGGTGCACGATCGTGGACGCCGGACCGGCGGGCTCGAACCGGACGGCGCCGGCGTTGGTCGCACCGCTCGTGGCCGCCCAGGCGACCTTCTGGTCGGGGATCTGCTCGAGGATCGCGGCGTCCCACTCCCGCTTCACCCCGGCGATCTCGGCCACCCAGTGCAGCCGCTGGTCACCGCGCTGGGAGACCTCCTTCACCCCGCTCATGAAGTGCGGGAAGTCCTCGAACTGGGTCCACTGGTCGTACGCGGTCCGTACCGGCACGTCGACCTGGATCGACTCCTCGACCTTGGTGCTCATCGTCGGTTCCTCCTCCGTCGCAGACACTGACTGCCCTGCGCCCTACCCCCTCGCGCCGCTGATGCACGTCTGATCGACCGCGACAGCGGGGCGCCCTGCTCGGGTCCCGACGCAGGCCGCCGACCGGTCCTCGGTGAGGCGCCCCCCGGGGTTAGCGTGGCGGCCGTGACCGAGCCGCAGCGTCCGCCGTCCGACCTCGACCAGCTCGCCGACCGGTTCGTCGAGGCCTACGCCGCCGACCAGCCGACCCAGGCGACCTACATGGGCGTCGCCGGCCACGACGACCGCTGGCCCGACCTCACGCCCGACGGCCGCACCGCCACCGCGGAGCTGCTGCGCCGCACGCTCGCCGAGGTCCACCGGACGGAGTCCGCCGACCGCCGCGACGACGTCGCCCGCAGCGCGATGGTCGAGCGGATCGGCGCGGAGCTGGCCCTGCACGAGGCGGGCTGGAGCCAGGCCGCGCTGAACACGATCGACAGCCCGTTGCAGGACTTCCGCTCGACGTTCGACCTCATGCCCACCGAGACCGAGGACGACTGGGCGACGATCGCCCGCCGGCTGGCCGCCCTCCCCGACGCACTGGCGGGCTACACCGCCGGGCTCACCGACGCGGCCGGCCGGGGCCGGGTGTCCGCCGTCCGGCAGGTCCGGCTGGCCGCCGGCATCGCCCGCCGCTGGGCGGGGACCGGTGCGCAGCCCGGCTTCTTCGCCGAGTTCGCCGGCCGGGCACCGGTGGCCGGCGGGCTGCGCGCCGACCTGGACCGGGCGGCCGAGCGCGTCGCCGCCGCACTGGCGACCTTCGCCGACGCGATCGAGCGCGACCTGCTCCCCCGGGCACCCCAGGCCGACGGCGTGGGCCGGGAGCGGTACGCGCTGGAGTCCCGGCTGTTCACCGGCATGGACCTCGACCTCGAGGAGACCTACGCCTGGGGCTGGGAGGAGCTGGCCCGGGTCGTCGCGGAGAAGGCGGCGGTCGCCGAGCAGATCGCACCCGGTCAGGGCATCCCCGCCGCGATGGCGGCGCTGGACGCCGACCCGGCCCGGCAGGTGCGCGGGCGTGACGCGCTGCAGGCCTGGCTCCAGGAGACCGCCGACCGGGCGATGGCCGCCCTCGACGGCGTCCACTTCGACATCCCCGACCCGGTGAAGCGGATCGAGGGACGGCTCACCCCCACCTCCGGCGAGGGGGTGTACTACACCGGGCCCACCGAGGACTTCTCCCGGCCGGGCCGGATGTGGTGGTCGCTGCCCGAGGGCGTCACCGACATGACCACGTGGCGGGAGACGACGACCGTCTTCCACGAGGGCGTGCCCGGCCACCACCTGCAGATCGCGCAGAACGTGCACAACGCCGGCCTGCTCAACCGCTGGCAGCGGCTGATGGCCTGGTGCTCGGGGCACGGCGAGGGCTGGGCGCTCTACGCCGAGCGGCTGATGGGCGAGCTCGGCTTCCTCGACGACCCGGGCGACCGGCTGGGCATGCTCGACGCCCAGGAGCTGCGGGCGGCCCGGGTGGTGCTCGACATCGGCGTCCACCTGGACCTGCCGATCCCCCCGGGCCGCGCCGCCGGCGACCGCTGGACCTACGACGTCGCGCTGGCGTTCCTCCGCACGCACGTGAACTTCGCCGACGCGATGCGCATCGACGAGCTGCACCGGTACCTGGGCTGGCCCGGCCAGGCGCCGTCGTACAAGGTCGGCGAGCGGGTGTGGCTGACCTGCCGGGAGCAGGCCCAGGCGCGCGCCGGAGCCGACTTCGACCTCAAGGCCTGGCACCGGGCCGCGCTCGACCTCGGCCCGCTCGGGCTGGGCCCGCTGGCCGCGGAGCTCTCCCGGATGTGACCGCCGCGGGGCGACGGCCCGGCGTCGTCACCCCGCTCGGTCAGCGGCCGGCGGCGTCGCCCTGCTCGCGCTGGGACGCCCGCCACCGGCGCCACTCGTGGACCGCGACGGCGGCCCATGCGCCGGCCAGCGCGATCTGGACCCAGCCGAACACCGGCTCGCCGCTCCCGAGGTTGCCCACCCCGAGGGCGAGCCAGACGGGCGCGAACGCCACGGCCACCACCCAGCTGCTCCGCCTGGGCTCGGATCGCCACCGCCACCTCACCGGGCGACCGTACCGACGCCGTCATCGGTGGCAGCCGCGTCACGGGCGGCAGTGCGGTTGGGACGACGCACTGCCGAGGAAGATCAACGGCGACCCCCGACTGGACGATGCGTGCTCGGATCGTCCAGACCGGCCGTTCCCGATCTGGACGAAGCTCCGCACCCCCGTGGGCAAGACCTGCCGTGGACCCCGGCGTGTCGGACGGTTCGTCGCACACGACTGCGGCGCCCGTGGCGGGTGTGACGAGTGGGGCCCTCCGTCACACGGACGACATTTGACCGGTTGTGAAGGACAGCCGTGTAATTCGTGTCGTTGTCACACGTGGTGACAAACCGGCGACCGCGAGTACGGGCGGCCGGAACGAGACGCAGGGGGACGATCGTGATGGCCGAGGTGTCGTGGATGAGCGAGTACCGGAGTGCAGCAGCGGCGACGGCGCCGGTCGACTGGGCCGGGCAGGACGTGCTGGGCCTGGCCACCGTGCACCAGGGTGGCTTCCCCGGGTTCGACGGCGAGGAGCAGGGCTGGCAGGAGAACGCCCTGTGCGCCGAGACCGACCCCGAGGCGTTCTTCCCGGAGAAGGGCGGCTCGACCCGCGAGGCGAAGAAGATCTGCACCGGCTGCGAGGTCCGCGCCGAGTGCCTGGAGTACGCGCTCTCCAACGACGAGCGCTTCGGCATCTGGGGCGGCCTGTCCGAGCGGGAGCGCCGCCGCCTCCGTCGCCGCGCCTCCTGACGAAGTAGAAGGACCCCTCTGCCCCCACCGCTCGCAGGCTCGCGTCGGGCCCCTGCAGAGGGGCCGGCAGGCGTCAGCGCATGGCCGGTGGTGGGGTCGCGGAAGACTGGGTAGGGGCAGCTCGTGCGAGCGATCACCTACACCCAGCCCGGCGGCCCCGACGTCCTCCAGCTCGTCGACCGCCCCACCCCCGAGCCCGGCCCCGGCGAGGTGCTGGTCCGCCTGGCCTTCTCCGGGGTGAACCCCACCGACTGGAAGTCCCGCAGCAGCGCGCAGCCCGGCCCGGAGGGGCAGGTCCCGAACCAGGACGGCGCCGGCACGATCGAGGCCGTCGGCCAGGGCGTCGACCCGGTGCTGACCGGCGAGCGCGTGTGGGTCTGGGAGGCCGCCTGGCAGCGGCCCCATGGCACGGCAGCGGAGTACACCGTCGTCCCCGCGCGCCAGACCGTGCTGCTGGGCGCCGACCCCGCGTTCGAGCTCGGCGCGAGCCTGGGCATCCCGTTCCTGACCGCGCACCGCTGCCTGACCGTGGCCGAGTCGCTGCCCGACCGGCTGGCCCCCGGTTCGCTGAACGGTCGCACCGTGCTGGTGCAGGGCGGCGCCGGCGCCGTGGGCAACGCCGCCATCCAGCTCGCCCGCTGGGCAGAGGCCACCGTGATCGCCACGGTCAGCAGCCCGCAGAAGGCGCAGCTGGCCGCCGCGGCCGGTGCGTCGCACGTGATCGACTACAAGCAGCAGGACGTCGTCGCCGAGGTGCGCAAGATCGTGCCGGCCGGCGTCGACGCGATCGTCGAGGTCTCAGCCGCGCAGAACGCCGCCACCGACGCCCAGGTGATCGGCATGCACGGGTCGATCGCGATGTACGCCGACGACGGCGGCGCCGAGGTGACCATCCCGGTGCGCGCCCAGATGGGGCCCAACGCCCGCTGGCAGTTCGTGCTCGTCTACACCGAGCCGACCCGCGCGAAGGACGTCGCGGTGGAGGACGTCAACGCAGCGGTGCTCGACGGCGCCATCCGGGTCGGGGACGACGCCGGGCTGCCGCTGCACGTGTACCCGCTGGCCGAGACGGCGGCCGCCCACCAGGCCGTGCAGGACGGCGCCGTCGGCAAGGTGCTCATCGACGTCACCGCCTGAGAAAGGACCCCCTGCCCCCCACCACTCGCAGGCTCGCGGCGGGACCCTGCAGGGGGCCAACCGGGATCGCCCGCTCCACCGACGCCGATCGAGGGAACGGGCGATCCCGGCTCAGGTCAGCGGACCACGCGGAAGGGCACGCTCACCGGGTCGGCCGACCGGCCACCCAGCGACTGCGTCGCGACCAGCTCGTAGCTGCCCGGCTGCAGGGTGCCCAGGGCCGCCCGCCACGTGCCGTCCTTGCCGACGGTGACGGTGCGGGTGATGCCGGCCTGGACCGTGACGGTGGCGCCGGGGGTGCCGGTGCCGGTGGCGGTGACCGCGGGCTTCGCCGTCGCGTCGACCGCCGGCGAGGTGACCGTGAGGCCGTCGATGTCGGCCCGGGCGGTCAGCCACTGGTCCTGGCCGATCGGGTGGTCGACCACGCGGGTCTCACCGATGCAGCCGTTCCAGCCGTTGGTGGCCTTGTCGTCGACCCAGTCGGCCCCGAAGATCCACGGCATCGCGCCGTCCAGCCCGTGGCCCACGGTGTCCGAGGCGTTGCGCAGCACCGGGGCACCGTCGACGTACATCGTGGTGGTGGCCGACTCCGGGTCGTTCACCAGCGCGACGTGCGCCCACGTGTCGACCATGATCTCGCCCGACCACGAGGTGCGGTCACCCTTGGCGGTGTCGATCGGCACCTCGGTCCACTGGAACTCCTTGAGGTTCGACAGGCCCAGGGCCACCGGGGACGCCGTCCAGTCCCAGCGGGTCTGCGGCACACCGATCTGCGAGCGGTTGCCCGAGCGCACGATCGCCTTCATCCAGGCGTTGTCCGACTGGTTCCAGCTCTCGTCGATCTTGAGGAACGTCTCGATCGTGTAGCCGTTCTCCAGCGCCTCGAGGTTCACCGGCGCGTCCGCGCGGGTGGTCAGGTAGCTGAACCGGTTGGTCTGCTTGTTGGCGTTGGTGAAGCAGACCGCCGCGCCGTCCGAGGAGTACGGGTGCGCGTCCTGCGAGAAGTTCACGTCCCGCAGCTGGGCCGTGGGCGAGCCGGACTGGCTGATCGGCACGCGCATCAGGTTGTTGCGGTTGTTGCCCTCGACGTCGCGGATGACGCCGCCCTGGGCGACCACACCGCGCAGCCCGTTCATCCGCCAGTGCGCCAGCGTCCCCTCGACGCGGGGGTAGTCCGCGGGCGAGCCCGGCAGCTCGGTGGTGACCGGGTCGGGGGCGACGAAGCCGTCGAGCAGGATGTCGCGCGCCGCCTGGGTGAGCGAGGGCTCGTCGGGCGAGCCGGCGGTGAACCCGGGGTTGAACCCGGCGAAGCGCTCCGAGAAGTCGACGCCGACGGTGAACTGCTGGTTCGGGCCCTCGAGGAAGGCCTGGTCGTAGGAGGTGAGCTTCTCCTGCGGCTTGGCGACCACCCACGGCGAGCCGGTCTGCGCCGAGATCGTGTCGTTGGTGAGGTCGAACTCGAACAGGCCGAGGTAGCCGTTCCCGCCCTCGTAGGCCATCTGGTAGTCCATCAGGACCTGGGTCACCGAGTGCCCGAAGTCGTTCTGCTTGACCAGCCGGGTCGCGCCGTGGAAGTGGCCGTTCAGCGTCATGAAGATCTGGTCGTTGCTCTTGATGAGCTTCTCCCAGAGCCGCAGGCCGTAGCCGGTCTCCTGCGGGGAGACCCCGTCGTTCTGGATGCCGATGATGTCGTGCGAGGTGAGGATGACCGGCACGGTCGGGTGCGCGTCGATCACCTCGTTCGCCCAGCGGAGGGTGGCGTCCGAGGCGCGCCAGGACAGCGCCAGGACCATGAACTGCTGACCCTCGGCCTCGAAGACGTGGTACTGGTTCATCCCCGTCGGGTCGCTGCCGCCGTAGGTGGACTGCTCGGCCGCCCGGTCGGGGCCGAACCAGCGCAGGTAGGGCTCAGCAGCCAGGTCGTACTGGTCGTCGTACCAGTTGTCCGAGGAGTTCCGGACGTCGTGGTTGCCGGCCAGGATCGAGTACGGCAGGTCGGCGTCCTCGAGGGTCTGCATGGCGGCGTCGGCGGTGCGCCACTCGCCCTCCTGGTTGACCTGGTCCACGACGTCACCCAGGTGGGCGACGAACGGGATCCGCAGCTCGTCGGCGTGCTCGGCCAGCCACTCGGTCTGGACGGCGTAGGGGTTGTTCCCGTCGCCGTAGCGGTCGGGCCGCTCGAACTCGGACTCGGCGTACCGGGAGTAGAACTGCGTGTCCGGCAGCACGGCCAGGGTGAACCGGGAGGCCGGCTCGGTGGGCGCGGCCTGGGCCGGGGCGGCGGTGGCAGTGGCGGTGACGAGGCCGCCGGCCGTGGCGAGGGCGGCCACCGTGGTGACGACGCCGGCGCCGGCCACGGCCCGCAGGCGGGACCTCCGGGCGGGTCGGTCCCCGCGGTGCGCGGGCCGGGTTCTGAGCAGGTGCATGAGTGCTGACCTCCGACTGTCCTGGGAGCGGTGGGGGGTCCCACCGCGCAGGAACGCTGTCGATCAGCTGTGGCCAGCGGGTGTCGCGGCTGTGTACGGCACGCCAGCCGAGCGTGAAGCTGTAGTCACTACACCGGGTGGTTCCGTTACCGGGGAGGCGACCTCAGCCCACGCCGAGGGAGCGGGCGATCAGCATCCGCTGCACCTCGGACGTGCCCTCGCCGATCTCCAGGACCTTCGCGTCCCGGTAGAACCGGCCGACCGGGAACTCGGTCATGAAGCCGTAGCCGCCGTGCACCTGAGCCGCGTAGCGGGCGTTCTCCATCGCGATCTCCGAGCTGTACAGCTTGGCGACCGAGGCCTCGCGCTGGAACGGCTCGCCGCGCAGCATCTTCTCCGCCGCCCGGTAGTAGGCCAGCCGCGCGGTCGAGGCCCGCACCTCCATGTCGGCGATCATGAACTGCACCGCCTGGTTGCGGCCGATCGGCTGCCCGAACGCCTCCCGCTCGGCGGCGTACTTCACCGACTCGTCGACGCACCCCTGGGCCAGCCCGACGGCGAGCGCCGAGATCGCGATCCGCCCCTCGTCGAGGATGGACAGGAACTGCGCGTACCCGCGGCCCCGCTCCCCCACGAGGTTCGCGGCCGGCACCCGGACGTCGTCGAAGGCGAGCTCGCGGGTGTCCGAGGCGTTCCAGCCGACCTTCGCGTAGCGCTTGCCGACGGTGAACCCCGCGATGCCCGAGGGCACGACGATCGCGGAGATCTCCTTGCCGCCGTCGGCCTTCGCGCCGGTGACCGCGGTGACGGTGACCAGGTCGGTGAGGTCGGTCCCCGAGTTGGTGATGAAGGCCTTCGAGCCGTTGATCACCCACTCGTCGCCGTCCAGCCGGGCGGTGGTCTTCGTGGCGCCGGCGTCCGAGCCGCCGCCGGGCTCGGTGAGCCCGAAGGCGCCCAGCGCCTCACCGGCGCACAGCCGGGGCAGCCACTGCTGCTTCTGCTCCTCGGTGCCGAACCGGAAGATCGGCATCGCCCCCAGCGACACCCCGGCCTCCAGGGTGATCGCCACCGAGGAGTCGACCCGGGCCAGCTCCTCCAGCGCGACACAGAGGGTGAAGTAGTCGCCCCCCGACCCGCCGTACTCCTCCGGGAACGGCAGGCCGAACAACCCCAGCTCGCCCATCTGCCGGACGATCGCGGTGGGGAACTCGTCGCGTTCGTAGAAGCCGCCGATCTGCGGGGCGACCACCTCCACGGCGAACTCCCGCACCAGCTTCCGCAGCGCCTCGGTCTCCTCGTCCAGCCGGTAGTCGAGCACCGTCGCTCACTCCCCCTCCGCGGGCGCCGGTGGGGTCACCACGGCCACCCGTTCGTCGAGCCGGACCGACTGGCCGGCCGTCACCGGGAGCTCGGTGACCACCCCCGCGACCGGGGCGGTCAGCACGTGCTCCATCTTCATCGCCTCGACGACCAGCAGCGGGGTCCCCGCTGCCACCTCGTCGCCGAGGGAAGCCCGCAGCACGGTCACGGTGCCGGGCATCGGGGCGGTCACCGCGCCGCCGACGACGGCCGCCGCTGCCGCGCCGGTCAGCCGCTCGTGCTCGCGCAGGGCGATCACGTGCCCGTCGGCGGCGAGCCAGACCTGGCCGTCGGCGTGCACCACGGTCCACCGGGTGGTCACCCCGCCGAGCGTGACGTGCAGCTGGACGCCGTCCCGGACGGCGGTCGCGGGCTGCGGATCGCCGTCACCGATGCACACCTGCGCCGACGACGCCCGGCCGCGCACCCGCACCTCGACCGGATCCCCGCCCGGCGCCTGCAGCCGGCGCACCGTCCACGCGGGCTCCCCCAGCCGCCAGCCGCCCGGGTCGTCCCACGGGTCGACGACCGGGCCGGCCGGCTCGGCCTCCAGCAGCAGCGCGAGCGCCGCCACGGCGTGGGCGTGCGGCGGCGGGGCGGCGGCGGCGAGCTGCTCGCCCCGCCGCTCGATCAGCCCGGTGTCCAGCCGGCCGGCGACGACGTCGGGATCACCCAGCAGGTCGCGCAGGAAGGTCGCGTTGGTGGGCACCCCGAGGACGGCGGTCTGCCCGAGCGCACCGGCCAGCCGGGCGCGCGCGGTCTCCCGGTCCGGCCCCCAGGCGACCAGCTTGGCCAGCATCGGGTCGTAGTCGGTGCCGACGACGGTGCCCACCGCCAGCGCGCTGTCGACCCGGATGCCGCGGCCGGCCGGCTCGACCAGCCCGACCACCGTGCCGGTCTGCGGCAGGAACCCGCGGGCCGGGTCCTCGGCGTAGAGCCGCGCCTCGATGGCGTGCCCGTCGAGCACCACGTCGTCCTGGCCGACGGGCAGCGGTTCCCCCGCCGCCACCCGCAGCTGCAGCTCGACCAGGTCCAGGCCGGTGACGCACTCGGTCACCGGGTGCTCGACCTGCAGCCGGGTGTTCATCTCGAGGAAGAAGAAGTCGCCCGGCCGCGCGGCGTCCACGATGAACTCGACCGTGCCCGCCCCGGTGTAGCCCACCGCGCGGGCGGCGTCGACGGCGGCGCTGCCCATCGCGGCCCGGCCGGCCGCGTCCAGCAGCGGCGACGGCGCCTCCTCGATCACCTTCTGGTGCCGACGCTGCAGGCTGCACTCCCGTTCACCCAGGTGCACCACGTTCCCGTGCGCGTCGCCGAACACCTGCACCTCGATGTGCCGGGACCGCGCCAGGTACCGCTCGACCAGCAGGGTGTCGTCGCCGAAGGAGCCGCGCGCCTCCCGCCGGGCCGCGGCGATCTGCTCGGCCAGCTCGTCCGGGCCGCGCACCACCCGCATGCCCTTGCCCCCGCCGCCGGCGCTGGGCTTGAGCAGCACCGGGAAGCCGACCTCCACCGCGGCGGCGGCGACCGCGTCGTCGTCCATGCCCGGCTCGGTGCGGCCGGGGACGACCGGGACCCCGGCGGCGGCGGCGGTCCGCTTGGCGCGGATCTTGTCGCCCATCGCCTCGATCGCGGCGACCGGCGGCCCGATGAAGACCAGGCCGGCCCGCTCGCAGGCGCGGGCGAAGTCGGCGTTCTCGGAGAGGAACCCGTAGCCGGGGTGCACCGCCTCGGCGCCGGTGCGGCGGGCGGCGTCCAGCACCCGCTCGATGGAGAGGTAGCTCTGCGCGGCCGGCGCCGGGCCGATCGGGACGGCGACGTCGGCGAGCCGGGTGTGCAGCGCGCCGGCGTCGGCCGCGCTGTGCACGGCGACCGAGCGGATGCCGAGCGCCCGCAGCGTGCGGATCACCCGGACGGCGATCTCCCCGCGGTTGGCGACCAGGACGGTCCCGAACACCGCTCAGCACCCCCCGCCGGCGGCGACGGGGCGGTCAGGCCGCCTTGCGGTCGCCCTTCGCGAGGACGGCGTCGGCCTTGCCGACCTTGACCAGCCGGCGCTTCTTGACCGTGTAGCCGGGTGGGAGCGTGCCCTCGGCGAGCGCGCGCAACGGGCACCGGGCGCACCGGGGCTTGTCGACGCAGCACTTCTTCTTGGGCATCTTCGCCGACTTCCCCACGCGGTGAGGTTAGCCATGCCTTCCTGCCCCGTCCACGGGTCCGGCGTGTCGCCGACTACCGTGCGGAGGACGTCACCTCGCGAGAAACGGGAGCCCCGATGGCCGCCGAGCCCTTCATCGACCTGCTCAACGCCCAGATCGGCCACGAGTTCGCCGCCCACCAGCAGTACGTGGCCTGCGCCATCTACTTCGACGAGCTGACCATGCCGCAGACCGCGCAGCTGTTCTTCGACCAGGCGGCCGAGGAGCGCAACCACGCGATGATGATGGTGCGCTACCTGCTCGACGCCGACGCGCGCGTGCAGATCCCCGGCATCGCGGCCCCGATCACCGACTTCGCCGACGTCGTCGCCCCGGTCGCGCTCGCGCTGGACCAGGAGAAGCGGGTCACCGAGCAGATCAACCAGCTCACCGCCGTCGCCCGGCAGCACAACGACTTCGCCAGCGACCAGTTCATGCAGTGGTTCATCAAGGAGCAGGTCGAGGAGGTCAGCAAGATGAGCGACCTGCTGGCCGTCGTCAAGCGCTCCACGCACGACCTGGAGACGATCGAGGACTACGTGCTGCGCGAGGTCAAGCCGGAGTCTGCCGACCCGACCGCCCCCGCCATCGCCGGCGCCGCCGGCTGACCCCGCTCGGGGGCAGAGATGGCCGTCCCTGCCCTCGAGCGGCCGCTCACATCCGGAAGACGCCATAGCCGACCTCCTCCAGGGGGGCGTTCGCGCAGGCCGACAGTGCGAGCCCGAGCACGGTGCGGGTCTGCGCGGGGTCGATCACGCCGTCGTCCCAGAGCCGGGCGGTGGCGTGGTACGGGTTGCCCTCCTCCTCGTACTGCGCCCGGATCGGCGCCTTGAACGCCTCCTCGTCCTCGGCGCTCCATGCGTCCCCGAGCCGGTCGCGGCGCACCTGGGCGAGCACGCTGGCGGCCTGCTCCCCACCCATCACCGAGATCCGGGCGTTGGGCCAGGTGAACAGGAACCGGGGTGAGTACGCCCGGCCGCACATCGAGTAGTTGCCGGCGCCGAACGAGCCACCGATGACGACGGTCAGCTTCGGCACCCGGGCGCAGGCGACGGCGGTGACCATCTTCGCGCCGTGCTTGGCGATGCCGCCGGCCTCGTAGTCCCGGCCGACCATGAAGCCGCTGATGTTCTGCAGGAACAGCAGCGGGATCGACCGCCGGTCGCACAGCTCGATGAAGTGGGCGCCCTTGAGCGCCGACTCGGCGAACAGCACCCCGTTGTTGGCGACGATGCCCACCGGGTGGCCGTGCAGCCGGGCGAACCCGGTCACCAGCGTCGGACCGTACAGCGGCTTGAACTCGGCGAACCGGCTGCCGTCGACCAGCCGGGCGATCACCTCGCGCACGTCGTAGGGCGTGCGGACGTCGACCGGGACGACGTCGTAGAGCGACTCCGCCGGGTACCGCGGCTCCTCGGCCGGCTCGACGTCCCACGGCCGGGGGCTGCGTGGCCCCAGGGTGCCGACGATCTGGCGGACGATCTGCAGGGCGTGCGCGTCGTCCTCGGCCAGGTGGTCGGTGACCCCGCTGACCCGGGAGTGCAGCTCGCCACCGCCCAGGTCCTCGGCGCTGACCTCCTCCCCCGTCGCCGCCTTCACCAGCGGCGGGCCGCCCAGGAAGATCGTGCCCTGGCCGCGGACGATGACCGCCTCGTCGCTCATCGCCGGGACGTAGGCCCCGCCGGCGGTGCACGAGCCCAGGACGGCGGCCAGCTGCGGGATGCCCGCCTTCGACATGGTGGCCTGGTTGTAGAAGATCCGGCCGAAGTGGTCGCGGTCGGGGAAGACCTCGTCCTGCAGCGGCAGGAAAGCGCCACCGGAGTCGACCAGGTAGATGCAGGGCAGCCGGTTGTGCAGCGCCACCTCCTGGGCGCGGAGGTGCTTCTTCACCGTCATCGGGTGGTAGGTGCCGCCCTTGACCGTGGCGTCGTTGGCGACGACGACGACCTCCCGGCCGGCCACCCGCCCGACCCCGGTCACGATGCCGGCGGCCGGGACCTCACCGTCGTACAGGCCGTGCGCGGCCAGCGGTGAGAGCTCGAGGAACGGGCTGCCGGGGTCCAACAGCGCGTCGACCCGGTCGCGCGGCAGCCACTTGCCCCGGTCGAGGTGCCGGCGGCGGGCGCGCTCCCCGCCACCGAGGGCCACCCGCGCGAGGTGTGCGGACAGCTCGGCGACCAGGGCGCGGTGCCCGGCGGCGTTGCGCTCGGCCGCCGTCGGGTCCGCCGGCGGGGCGGTGGGGAGCACCGGTGCGTCCACGGCTGCGAGTGAAGCACGTCACCCTCCCCGTTGTGAACAGCAGTTAACCTCCGGGGGTGGCCGCCGACCCCGACAGCGCGCTGTCCGCCGACGCGGAACGGCCGTCCCGCCGCGAGCAGATCCTGCGGGCCGCCGCGCAGCTGTTCGCCGAGCGAGGGGCCCGGGCCGTCGGGGTCGACGACGTGGGTGCGGCCGTCGGCATCACCGGGCCGGCCATCTACCGGCACTTCACCGGCAAGGACGCCATGCTGGCCGAGATGCTGCTGCGGATCAGCGAGCGCCTGCTGGAGGAGGGCGCCGCGCGGGTCGCGGCCGCCGCGGACGACCCGCTGGCACAGCTGCGCGCCCTGGTCGCCTTCCAGGTCGGGTTCGCCCTGGACAACCCCGCGCTCATCACCGTGCACGACCGGGACCTCGGCGTCCTCGGTGAACCGGACGCCCGGCGCGTGCGGCAGCTGCAGCGTCGTTACGTCGAGGTGTGGGTCGCCGTGCTGGGCCGGGTGCACCCGCAGGCGCCCCCGGCGGCCTGCCGGGGGCGGGCACACGCGCTGTTCGGGCTGGTGAACTCCACCCCGCACAGCGCCGGACAGCTGCCCCGCCCGGTGATGGCCGAGCTGCTCACCGCGATGGCCCTGGCCGCCGCGACCGCGCCGGCCTGAACGTCACTCCCCGGCGCTCGGCAGCGCCAGCGCGGAGCTGGCCAGCACGTCCAGGGCCGCGCTGGTCCCGGCCGCGCCGGCCCACGCCGACTCGACGATCGTCACGTCGGTGCCCCGCTGGCTGCTGGCGTACTGCGCACCCCGCAACCGCTCCGGGGCCCCGGCGTAGCCGACCCCCTCCCGGAGCAGGTCACTGACGTTGCCGCTGCCGTCGGTGTCGGCCAGCGCGCGCAGCGCCTGGGCCAGCGAGGCATCCGGCATGGTCACCTCGGCGACCGAGACGACGGCCGAGCGGCCGTCGGCCTCCGCCGACCACAGCGAGCGGACGAGGCCGGTGCACTCGTTCTCGGCGAAGAACGACGCCACCGACCCGTAGGCGTGCTCGGCGCAGCTGGTGTCGCGCAGGCTGACCTGCAGCGTGTAGGTGACCCCGTCGACGACCTCGGTGTGCCCGGACCGGGGGCCGTCGGCGACCGGTGCGGGCGCCTCGGTGGTGGCGCCGACCGGGTCGGGCGCCCGGTCGTCGTCGTCGGAGGTGAGGACGACGGCGCCCAGCACCCCGGCCAGCAGCACCAGGGCCAGCGCCGCGACCAGGACCACGGCACGACGGCCGCGCGCAGCTCCGCCGGTGGCGGTCGCCCCGCTCCCGGCCGGGCTCCGGCGGGGCCGCAGCTCCGCCGGCAGTTCCCGGGGTGCGGCGGCCGGCTGGTGGCCGGACGGCGGGTTGCCGACGCTGCCCGGACCGAACGGGTAGGCCGTCGTCGACCGGGCACCGCTCGACGGCTCGGGCACCGGCTGGACGGTGGCGGCGGGTCCGCGGTCCGCGCGCGCCGGGCGGGCGGCCGCATCTCCGAAGAACCCGCCGAGCCCGCCGGTGTCGTCCCGGTCCGGCCGGGAGGGGCCCTCCTCCGGCGCGGGGTCGGGGAGCAAGGACACGGTGTCCCCCGCCGTGGACGACCGCAGTCCGACCGGCACGACGGCCTCCTGCGTCGTGTCCGCCGCGGGCGGGGCCGCCTCCGTCCCCGGGGGGACCGTGGGGGCGGGGCCGGGGACGGCCGCCGCGGAGGCGCCGGGGGCGGGTGTCTCGGGAGCGGGCGCCTCGGCAGGAGCAGGCGCGTCGGGGGCAGGCGCGTCGGAGGCAGGGCCGGGCCCGGTGGCCGGCTCGCTGCGGGCCGGGGCCGCCGGCTCCGCCGCCTGCTGGGCCGCTGCGGCGGCCGCGGCCACGCGGGCGGCCGCAGCCGGGTCGACCAGCGGCCCCGCGGGCGCGACGCGACCGACGCCGTCATCGGCCACCGGCCCGGCGGCGACCCGGCTGGGCGAGGCGTTCAGCGCGGCCGGGGTGAGCAGGTCGGGGCGGCGCAGCACGTAGGGCGAGTAGGGGAAGCCCTCCCCGTTGAGCTCCTCGACCGACGGGGTACGGCCGGCCACGCCCAGCGCCTCGATCGCCGCCCGCACGTCGGCGGTGGTCCACAGCCGCGGGTTGTCGGTGCCGGCGTGCCGGCTGGCGCGGGCCACCCCCAGCAGCAGCGAGCGGGGGTCCAGAACGGCGACCTGGTCGCCCTCGCCGAGGTCGCCGTCGGCGGGCACCAGCCCGGTGACCGCACCGGTGAGCACGGTGAGCCGGGCGATCCGGCCCGGCTCCAGCCCGGCCCGGCGCAGGGTCACGGCTGCGTGCATGCCGGCCCGCATCAACCCGTCGAGGGGGGTGGACCCGCCACCGGAGAGCTGCAGCACGCTGCCCGGCCCGGTGCCGTCCCCGATCGTCCAGGGCCCCTCCGGGCCGGCGGTGACCACGCCCGACTGCCGCTCGACCTCGACGACCCGGATGACGGCGACGCCCTCGGGCACGAAGAGGACCGCGTCGGACTGCCGCCGCTGCAGCGGCGGCTCGACGACCGGCAGGGAGGCCACGACCGCGCCGCGCACGGCGCTGCCGGTGTCCCACCCGGCGAGCTCGGCGAAGAACTCACGCTCGGCCGCCGACTCCAGGCGGGGCGGCGTGAGGATCAGCACGGGGTCTCCACGGTCAGGCGACGGGCCGTCGCGGCGGGTGCGCCAGCGGCACGGACCGATCCGACGTTACGTCATCGCACCGGCCGTCCCGGGGTTCACCGGACGGGCGCGCCGCCGTTCCCCGCGGCGACCGGCGCGTCCGGCTCCACCACGCGACCGGGCTCGACCGGGGCCCGCCAGCGGAGGAACATCGGCGTCCGGGCGACCCCGTCGACCGCGCCCCACAGCAGCGCGAGGCCGACCGCGACCACCGGCAGCGCCGCCCAGTCCCACGGTGGGATCTCCGCGACCACCGACTGCCCCAGGGCGGCCAGCGCGGCCCCGGCGGTGACCGGGAACGCCGCCAGCCAGCCTGGCACCCGGGCGAGGACGGCGAGGTCGACCAGGACCGCGCCGGCCAGCAGCATCACCGGCACGGCCGAGGGCGGGAAACCGGTCGCGGTCAGCAGACCCCAGGTGATCGCGCGGTAGGCCAGGTAGACGCCGGCGATCGTCGTCGCCGTCCAGCGCAGCCCGACGGTCCGCCGGGCGACCACCAGCGCGAGCAGGCCGGCGCAGACCAGCCACGCGGGGTGCACCCAGGAGGGCACCGGGAGCATGAACTGGTCCGGGGACTGCCCCTGGGAGGCGGCGAAGTCCAGCAGCTGCGGCTCCGCGGTGGTGCGCCCGGCGCGGTAGTCGGCCAGCGCCAGCACGCCGTACTCCTGGTGCTGGTTGGGGAACAGCACGTTCTCCACGAAGAACACCCACAGACCCAGCGAGACCAGGTCACGCAGCCGACCCGGGGCCGCGTACAGCCACCAGCCGCGGATGGCGCCGGCCAGCATGATCGCCGTCCCCAGGTAGAGCAGCGCGTGGCTGGGGCTCCAGCTGGTGATGTCCAGCCCGTTGATGCGGTGGTTGAGGAGGTCGACCGGGATGGCCACCAGGAAGGTGGCGATGCCGGTCTGCATCAGCCGGAGCGCCCGCCGGTCGACGCCGTGGCCGCTGTAGCTGTGGAAGACGACCAGCGCGACCACCACGACGGTGCCCAGGGTGTTGAGCAGGTGCGGCGGGGCCAGGTCGTCGCGGAGCCACTTGAAGTGCCAGGAGACGTCCCACGACGAGCCGAGCATCTTCAGGGTGAACGCCGCCAGCCAGGCGGTGTAGATCCACCCCAGCTCCAGCTGACTGGTCGGCCGGCCGGGGCGGCCGGGGGTCATGTACGCCGCCCACAGCCAGCGCAGCAGCGCGACGGGGTGGCGCAGGCCGGCGCGCAGCGAGCCCGGGGCCGCCGGGGCCGACGTGGGCCGGGGTGCGACGGGCGTGGTCGGGGTCACGAGCAGCTCCGCTGGTCAGAGGCAGGAGCCTGCACGATAGCCGCGCCGAAGTCGCAGGTCAGGCCGCCACGAGCCGGTCACGGGACCGGTGGGACGGGTGGTGCCGGTGAGCCGCCACGGCCCCGCGTGCGTAGGGTGCCGGGTCGTGGCCGAGAGCGCACCGCAGAACCTGGTCTGGATCGACTGCGAGATGACCGGGCTGGACCTGACCCGGGACAAGCTGATCGAGGTGGCCGTCGTCGTCACCGACTCGCAGCTGAACGTCCTGGACCCCGGCCTCGACGTGATCATCCACGCCGACGACGCCGCGCTGGACGGGATGCTCGACGTGGTCACCGAGATGCACGCCAAGTCGGGGCTGACCGAGGCGGTGCGCGCCTCGACGGTGACCCTGGCCGAGGCCGAGGAGCAGGTGCTCGCCTACGTGAAGCGGTTCGTCCCCGAGCGGCGCACCGCACCGCTGTGCGGCAACTCGATCGGTACCGACCGCGGCTTCCTGGCCCGGGACATGCCGACGCTGGACGACCACCTGCACTACCGGATGATCGACGTCTCCTCGATCAAGGAGCTGGCCCGCCGCTGGTTCCCCCGGGTGTACTTCGCCCAGCCGCAGAAGGGGCTGGCCCACCGGGCGCTGGCCGACATCATCGAGTCGATCCGCGAGCTCGCCTTCTACCGCCGGACCTTGTTCGTCGCCGAGCCGGGGCCGAGCAGCGACGAGGCCCAGGCGGCATCCGCGCAGGTCGTCGAGGTGTTCGCGGGCGTGCTGGCGGCCGGTGCGGCCGACGGCGCGGCCCCGGGCGACCAGCCCCCGGCAGCGGGCTGAACGACTCCGGTATCGTTGCCCCGGCTCGCCCCGCTCGGGGCGGGCGATGGTGGGTGTAGCTCAGCTGGTAGAGCGCCAGGTTGTGATCCTGGATGTCGCGGGTTCAAGTCCCGTCACTCACCCCACTCGGCAGAGGGCTCTGGTCAGGCGACTGACCAGAGCCCTCTGCCGTTCCCCCGCCCGATGACGGTGCGTGCCAGCCGAACGACCAGCAGCACTGCGACCGAGCCGACCACGAGCCGCGCCTCTCGTAGTCTCCTGGCCAGCCGGTGTCCGTCTCCGGTCCAGGCACGCCTGGGCCGCGGCCGGGCAGCGGCGATCGTCACGGAGCGGCGGTCCCCGGCCTGACCGGACGGCGCCCCGCGCAGGACACGGGCCCATCCGGCCGAGGGGAGGCAGGGCATGACGGAGCGGACCCCCGTCCCTGTCCGGACCCCTGCGGCACCACCGGCCGACCGGGTCACCGCGCTGCAACGCGAGGCGACGATCGCCGGGCGCCTCCTGGTCATCGGGCTGGCCGCCGTGGGCGCCATCTGGCTGGTGCTGCAGGTCCAGTTCGTCGCGGCCGCGGCGATGCTGGGTCTCGCCCAGGTGGCGATGCTGTGGCCGATCGCCCAACGGCTGCGGCGACACGGTGTGCCGGCCGTGCTGGCCGCCGTCGTCTGCGTGCTGGCCTACCTGGCCTTCTTCGTGAGCGTCCTGTTCCTCCTCGTCCTGCAGCTGATCGGCGCCTGGCCCGGCCTCGTCGCAGCCGGGACCGACGCCGTCGACTCGATCTCCGCATGGGCCCAGGACCGCACGGACGACCTCGACAACGCGGGGCTCGACCAGGTCCTCGACCAGCTGGAGTCGTCCGTGGGGACGGCCATGAGCGGCCTCGGTGGAGCTGCGGCCCAGGGGCTGAACGCGGCGGGCAACGTGGCCACCGTCCTGGTCATCGCACTGTTCTTCACCCTCTTCGCCCTCACCAGCGGTGACCGGTTGTGGCGGCAGTTCGTCCGGGTGCTCCCACCGGGACGCCGGGCGCCCACCGACGCCGCCTTCCGGGCCGGCATGCGCACGGCCGGTGCGTGGTTCTACGCGGCCACCGCCACCGGGCTCATCGACGGCGTGCTCATCGGCTTCGGGCTGTGGGTGCTCGACGTCCCGCTGGCCCTGCCGATCGGCGCGCTGACCTTCCTGCTCGGCTACGTCCCCCTCGTGGGGGCCACCATCGCGGGCGCGGTGGCGGTGGCCGTGGCCGGGGTCACCGGAGGGGTGACCCCGGCGCTGTGGGCACTGCTGATCGTGGTCGTCGTGCAGCAGATCGAGGGCAACGTGCTGGCGCCCCTGCTGCTCTCCCGCGCGATCGCCTTCCACCCGCTTGTCGTCCTGCTCCTGACGACGGCAGCCGCCTCGGCGTTCGGCCTGCTGGGGCTGTTCCTCGCGGTGCCGGTGGCCGGAGTGCTCGCGGCCACGGTGCAGGGCTGGCGGCGGGAGGTGCGTCGTCCGGCGGACGAGCGGCCGGACGAGGACCACGACACGGTCGACCCGCCGGACGACGGCAGCCCGGTGGGCGCGCACGCGGGGACACCCGACACCTGACCCGGCCGGGCACCGCGCGATGGGAGAAGCTCCCCGGGTGCCGTTCGACCCACCCCCGCTGACCGTCCGCCGCGCCGACGACCAGTGCTGGGAGGTGGTCGAGCCGCTGGTCTACCGCGGGCGCCGGGACGTGTTCGTCGTCCCGGCCGGCTTCCGCACCGACTTCGCGTCGGTGCCCCGCGCGGTGGTGTGGCTCTTCCCGCGCTTCGGCCGGTTCACCCTGGCGGCCGTGCTGCACGACTGGCTGGTGACCGAGGGCCTCGACAGCCGTGTGCTCGGCCCCCGGGACGCCGACGGGCTGTTCCGCCGGGTGCTGCGCGAGGTGGGGGTGCCGCCGGTGCGCCGCTGGCTGATGTGGACCGGCGTCCGCTGGGGCGCGGTGGTGAACCCGGCGCGCCGCGCGGGCTGGTGGCGCGACTCGCCCCGGGTGCTCGCCCTCTCGGTGCTGGCGGCACCGCTGGTGGTGCCACCGGCGGTGGTGGTCTCCCTGGCGCTGGCGGTCTACACCGTCGTCGAGGTCGCGGTGTGCGCACTCGTGCCCGGCGTCGGCCGCGGGGAGGACCGCGGGATGCGCCTGTAGACGACGAGCGGCCGGGCCCCGCGGGGCCCGGCCGCTCGTCGGACGGAACTGGTCAGGAGAGCGCGGAGCCCGCCTGCCACTCCTCCCACGGGATGGCCCAGTCGTAGATGTCGCCGTCGGCCGCGGAGAGCATCGGGCCGATGGAGTTCACGACCTCGACGACGTCGCCGGGCTGGGAGAAGTCGTAGAACCACTTCGCCCGGTCGGTGGAGAGGTTGATGCAGCCGTGCGAGACGTTCGCCGAGCCCTGGTCGGCCACCGACCACGGCGCGGCGTGCACGAACTCGCCGTTGTTGGAGATGCGCGTCGCGTACTCCACGTCGGTGCGGTAGCCACCGGGGGCGTCGACGGCGAGACCGAAGGTCGAGGAGTCCATGGTGATGTCGGCGAACTTCTCCAGCACCACGTGCGCGCCGTTGCGGGTCGGGTTCTCGCTGCTGCCGGCGCTCATCGGCCAGCTCTGCACCTGCTGGTCGCCGTCGTACACGGTCAGCGTGTGCGCGCCGGCGTCGGCGACGGAGACGTGCCTGGCGCCGATGGAGAAGGAGATCGTGCGGTCCTTCTCGCCCCAGACGCCCTCGCCGAAGTCGACGCCGTACAGGTCGGCGTGCAGCGTGACGTCGGTGTTCGCCGGCCAGTACGTCGACGGGCGGAAGTGCACCTCGTCGTCGCGCACCCAGTTCCACACGCCGTCGGTCGGGGTCGAGCTCTCGACGAGCAGGTGGCTCTCCACCGCTGCCTTGTCGGCCACCGGGTCCTCGAAGAACACCCGGATCGGCATGCCGACGCCGACGGTGGTGCCGTCGAGCGGGCCGATGCCCGGGGTGGACAGCGTCGCGGGGCTGACCGTGGTGAAGGTGCTGGTGGCCGTGGTCTCCGCGTCGTCGGCGTTGATGGCCGTGGCGGTCACCGTGTAGCTCGTGCCGTAGGCCAGCGGCTCCTCCGGCGTCCACAGCTGGGCGGCCGGGTCGTCCGCGGCGGGCTCCACCGCGCCGGCCACGGGCGTGCCGTCGGCGGTGACCACCGTGACGTCGGAGAGCTCACCGGCGGCGACGGTCAGCTGCACCGGCGTGGTGGGCGGCAGGTCGGTGGCGCCGTCGGCGACGCTCAGGGAGACCTCGGCCGGCGCGGCCGACGACGGCGCCGCCGCCTCCCCCGACCCATCGGACGCCCCCTGACAGCCGACCAGCAGCACGAGCACCGCTGCGACGAGCACTGCGGCGATCCGTCTCGCCTGGCGCTGACCCACGAAGACCTGCCCTCTCCCGGCGCACGCCCACCCGGGACCCTCCCGGGGCGCCGCGCACCTCGATCCAGTGTCCACCCCGGGGCTGACAGTCAGGTGTGAGCAGCGGCATGCCGCCCCGACTGCTGGTCGACGGCGGACCGCGTGTAGAGTTCTCCATCGTTGCCCGGCCACGCCGCGCGACACGCGCCATTAGCTCAATTGGCAGAGCAGCTGACTCTTAATCAGCGGGTTCGGGGTTCGAGTCCCTGATGGCGCACCATCCACCACGAAGCGGCTCCGTCCTCCGGGACGGGGTCGCTTCGTCGTTCTCGGGGTGCCGGGCGGCAGCGACGCCGCGATCCGGATCCGGACGGCCTCGGCCGGGAGGGCGGCGGTCCGCGGCAGCGGGGCGACTCCCCCAGCCAGCCGGCTCGACCGATGGAGCCTGGCCCCGGGAGCCACGGCTCGACGAACCCGCCGGCGGGAGATCACCGGGTCAGCAGGTGCCCAGCATCCTGATGGAGCGGCTGGAGCCCACCGCCGACCAGGCGTTCACGGCACTGGCCCAGGTGTCGATGGAGACCGACACCGAGGTCCGCGACATCGCCGAACGGTTCATCCGGACCGGGGAGCTGCGCCCCGAGTGAGCGGGCGGGGCACAGTGGAGGGCGTGACCGCACCCTCGAACTCCCCCGCCGACCTGGGCGCCGCCCGCGCCCGCGAGTACCTGCAGCTGGTCGAGGCCGGCCGCTCCGACGACGCCGAGCGGCTGCTCGCCGGCCTGACCGACACCCGCGAGCTCGTGTACGTCGGCGCCGCCTTCACCGTCCTGGCCCGCCAGGTCGGGCGCACCCTC
Source organism: Modestobacter sp. SYSU DS0290 (assembly GCF_054050955.1). Lineage (NCBI taxonomy): Bacteria > Bacillati > Actinomycetota > Actinomycetes > Geodermatophilales > Geodermatophilaceae > Modestobacter > Modestobacter sp. SYSU DS0290. The sequence continues at coordinate 211,470 of NZ_JBJHAI010000002.1, read as the reverse complement.
CCGACCGCCATGCGCGCCCAGGCGAGCACCCGGCAGGTGCTCCTCGGCCAGCTGCGCGACCGCAACCGCGGCGACGTCGAGGGGCTGCGGGGCTGGCTGCGCAGCGCCGCCGAGGAGGTCCGCACGGTCGAGCAGCTGGCCGAGGCGGCCCGGCAGCAGCTGGGCTCAGCGGGCTGAGCCGCCCACCGACGTACGGCCCAGCGCGGTGGCCAGCGGCAGCGCCGCGGTCAGCATTGCGGCGATGAGCACGTAGGTCCAGGGCAGCCCCACCCCGGCGGCGACCGCCCCGACCAGCAGCGCCCCGGTCGCCGTCCCGCTGTCGTAGCAGGCGTTCCACACCGCGCTCACCGTGGCGGCCGGCCCGCTGCCGGCGCGCGCCAGCGCGACCACCAGCGTCAGGTTCTGCACCGCGCCGTAGGTGACGCCGAGCAGCAGCGAGCCGCCCAGCACCAGGCCCGCGCCACCCGCACCGCCGGCCACCAGCCCCCAGGCGATGAGCAGCAGCCCGGCCACGCCGGCCGCGAGCGTGCCGGGCAACAACGCCCGGGCGCCCAGCCGGTCGACCAGCACCCCCACCCGCCACCGGGCGAGCCCGCTGGTCAGGCCGTAGCAGAGCAGCGCCACCGGGGCGAGGGCCCCGTCGGGCCGCTCGATCGGCAGGAAGGTGAAGAACCCGGCCGCGGCGAAGGTGACCACCAGCAGCACCAGCGACGGCGCCACGGCGGCCCGCACCGCCCGGCGGGCGGATCCCGGCCGGGTGCTCGGCTGCTCGACCACCGCCATCGCCCGCCCGAGGGCGGGCACGAAGACGCAGGCGAGCGCGGGGGCGGCGGCCAGCGCGGCCACCCACCCGAAGTGGCCGGCCAGGGTGAGCGCGGTGCCGCCGGGCACCGCGCCGAGCATCGGGACGGCGATCGCCAGCCCGTAGAGCCCGATCGACTCCCCGCGGCGGTCGGGCGGCACGACCTGCGCGGCGATCGTCGAGCCGAGCACGGTGACCACCGCGAACCCCACGCCCCGGACGGCGGAGACGGCGGCGAACCAGCCCAGGTCGTCGGACAGCAGGTAGAGCGGCGAGGGCAGCCCGAGGGCGAGCAGCCCGCCGGTGAGCACCGGGGCGACCCCGAGCCGGTTCACCAGCGCCGGCACCGCCAGCTGGCCCAGCACGGTCACGCCCAGGAACACCGTGGTGACCGAGCCGGCGGCGGTGAGCCCGTGACCCAGCGCCGCGGCGTGCGCCGGCAGCGCCGAGAGCAGCAGCGAGTAGCTGAGGAAGGCCAGCAGGTTCGCGGCGAACAGCGACCGGACGGCCGGGATCTGCCACAACGACGTCCGGTCCCGGGCCGTCGCCATCGCCGGTCTCCCCCCGCTGGTCACACCGCGGGTGGTTCCCTACGGTCGGTGCATGGACTCCACGCCCAGCATCCCCGCGACCACCAGCATCGTCGTCATGGGGGTCTCCGGCTCCGGCAAGTCGACCATCGCGACCGAGCTCGCCCGCCGGCTGCAGTGGGAGTTCATCGAGGGTGACGACCTGCACCCGCCGGAGAACGTCGAGAAGATGCGCAGCGGCACCCCGCTCGACGACGAGGACCGCTGGCCCTGGCTGCGCCGCATCGCCGGGCTGATCAGCGAGCACGAGGCCGCCGGGACGTCGTTCATCCTCACCTGCTCGGCGCTCAAGCGCAGCTACCGCGACGTGCTCTGCGAGGGCAACCCGTCGGTCTGGTTCGCGCACGCGGACACCTCCGAGGAGGTGCTGACCGAGCGGCTGGCCAAGCGCCAGGGGCACTACATGCCGCCGAGCCTGCTGCGCAGCCAGCTGGACACCCTGCAGCCGCTCGCCGACGACGAGCCGGGCGCCGTCGTCCCCGGCGAGGGCTCGGTGGAGGAGACGGTGGGCGGCTTCCTCGCCGAGCTGTGCGACGAGCGGAAGATCCAGCTGCCCTGACGCTGGTCGGCCCACCGGCCGACGGTCAACCCATGTGCGGGTAGCGGTGGTCGGTCGCCGGGACGAACGTCTCCTTGAGCGCCCGGGTCGACGTCCAGCGCAGCAGGTTCTGCTTCGCACCCGCCTTGTCGTTGGTGCCCGAACCGCGGCCGCCGCCGAAGGGCTGCTGGCCGACGACGGCGCCGGTGGGCTTGTCGTTGACGTAGAAGTTGCCGGCCGCGTGCCGCAGGACGCGCTGCGCGTGGGCGATCGCCGTCCGGTCCTGGGCGATGACCGCACCGGTCAGGGCGTAGGGCGCCACCGACTCCATCTGGGTGAGCACGGTGTCGTAGTCGGCGTCGTCGAAGACGTGCACCGCCAGCACCGGGCCGAAGTACTCGGTGGTGAAGACCTCGTGCCCGGGGTCGGTGCCCTCGATGACCGTCGGCCGCACGAAGAAGCCCTCGCTGTCGTCCGCCGTCCCGCCGGCGACGACGGAGAGCGCGTCGTCGTCCTCGGCCGACTCGAGCACCTTCGACAGCTTGGTGAACGACTTCCGGTCGATGACCGCGCCCATGAAGTTCGAGAAGTCGGTGACGTCGCCCATCGGGATCTCCTCGACGGTGCCGATCAGGTCGTCGCGGATCCGGGTCCAGAGGCTGCGCGGCACGTAGGCCCGCGACGCCGCCGAGCACTTCTGCCCCTGGTACTCGAAGGAACCGCGGATCATCGCGGTGCGCAGCACGTCGGGGTCGGCGGAGGGGTGCGCGACGATGAAGTCCTTGCCGCCGGTCTCCCCCACCAGCCGCGGGTAGCCGCGGTAGGCGGCGATGTTCTCCCCGACCGTCCGCCACAGGTGCTGGAACACCGGGGTGGAGCCGGTGAAGTGGATGCCGGCCAGGTCGCGGTCGGCGAGCACGACGTCGGAGACGGCGACGCCGTCGCCGGGCAGCATGTTGATCACGCCCGGCGGCAGGCCGGCGGCCTCGAGCAGCCGCATCGTGTACCAGGCGGCCAGCTGCTGGGTCGGGGCCGGCTTCCAGACCACCGTGTTGCCCATGAGCGCCGGTGCGGTGGGCAGGTTGCCGGCGATCGCGGTGAAGTTGAACGGCGTGATCGCGTAGACGAAGCCCTCCAGCGGGCGGTGGTCGACGCGGTTCCACACCCCGGGCGCCGACACCGGCTGCTCGGCGAGGATCTCCCGGGCGAAGTGCACGTTGTAGCGCCAGAAGTCGATCAGCTCGCAGGCGGAGTCGATCTCGGCCTGGTAGGCGGTCTTGCTCTGCCCCAGCATCGTGGCGGCGTTGAGCGTCTGCCGCCACGGCCCGGCCAGCAGGTCGGCGGCCTTGAAGAACACCGCGGCCCGGTCGTCGAACGACAGCTCCGACCAGCCGGGGGCGGCGTCCTTGGCGCAGCGCACCGCCTCCTGGGCGTCCGCGGTGGTGGCGGTGGCCGACGTCCCGAGCACCTGGGCGTGCCGGTGCGGGGCGACGACGTCGAAGCGGTCGCCGCCGGCCATCCGCTGGACACCGCCGATGGTGGCGGTGAGCTCGACCGGTGCGGCGGCGAGCTCGGTGAGCCGCTGCTGGAGGGCGGCCCGCTCCGGCGAGCCGGGGGCGTGGTCGCCGACCGGCTCGTTGCGCGGCGCGGGGACCTGGGTGACGGCGTCCATGCGGTGCTCCTCAAGAGGGGCAGAGATGGCCATCTCTGCCCGGGGATCGGTCAGGAACGGGTGGCGAGGGAGCGGAGGAAGAACTGCAGGTTGGCCGGGCGCTCGGCCAGGCGGCGCATGAAGTAGCCGTACCAGTCGGCGCCGTAGGGGACGTAGGCCCGGACGGTGTGGCCGGCGGCGGCCAGCCGGGTCTGCTCGTCGGGGCGGATGCCGTAGAGCAGCTGGAACTCGTAGCCGTCGCGGCTCCGCCCGGTCTCGGCGACCAGCTCCAGGAACCGGGCGATCAGCGCCGGGTCGTGGGTGCCGGCCATCGGGTACCCGTCGCCCCGGACCAGGGTCTCCAGGCAGCGGGTGTAGGCCGCGTCGACGGCGGCCTTCTCCTGGTGCGCCACGGCTGCCGGTTCGCGGTACGCGCCCTTGACCAGCCGTACCCGGGAGCCGGGGGTGGCCAGCGCGCGGGCGTCGTCCTCGGTGCGGTGCAGCATCGCCTGCAGCACCGCACCGGTGTCCGGGTGGTCGCGGCGCAGCTCGGCCAGCACGCCGAGCGTGGAGTCGACGGTGCGGGCCTCCTCCATGTCGAGGGTGACCGTGGTGCCCAGCGCCGAGGCCGCCTCGACCACCGGGCGCACCAGCTCGCATGCGACGTCGTCGCCACCGGCCGGCAGCGCCTGGCCGAAGGCCGACAGCTTCACCGACACCTCCGCCCGCCGGCCGAGGCGGAGGGGCGCCAGCCCCTCCAGGGCGGCGAGGTAGGCGTCCCGGGTCCGCTGCGCCTCGCGGCGGTCGGTGACGTCCTCGCCGAGGTGGTCCAGGGTCACCGCCAGGCCCTGGCCGGTGAGGGTCCGGACGACGTCGAGCACCTCGGACAGGCTCTCCCCGGCCACGAACCGGTCGACGACGCGCCGGGTGACCGGCGTGCCGGTGACCACCCGGCGCAGACCGGGGCGCCGTGCCGCGGCCAGCAGTGCCTTCGAGGTGAGCACGAGCGCCTCCGGGACGTGTGAGCCGGACACCGTGGTGTGACCCACGACGCTAGGGACCGCGCCCCACCCGCACCAGCGACAGACGTAGGGAATCCGGCGGCCCGCTTCATACGATCGTCTGAACGGCGGGAGGAGTCCGGTGCGCGACGACCTGCAGGACCTGGTGGACGAGGTCTCCCGGGTGCTGGCCGCCCCGGCGACCCTGGAGGACCGCGACTTCACGCTGCTCGCCTTCTGCGCGCACGGGGACGACGGCAGCGACGGCGTGATGGACGCCGTCCGCACCCGTTCGATCCTCGGCCGCGGCTCCACCCCGCAGGTCCGCGCCCGGTTCGAGGAGCACGGCATCACCACCGCGACCGGCCCGCTGCGGATCCCGGCCGACCCGGCCGCCGGCATCCTCACCCGGCTGTGCCTGCCGGTGCGCTCCGGCGACCGGCTGCACGGGTGGCTGTGGCTGCTGGACGGCGGCCGCACCGACGTCACCGATCCCCGCGCGCCGGGGCTCGTCGAGGCGCTGGAACTGGCCGCGGAGGCCGGGCGGCTGCTCGCGGGCGCCGGCCCGGGGACGGCGGAGCTGTCCACCGCGCTGCAGGCGGCGCTCACCACCGCCGCTCCCCACCGGGCGGTACGCCGCCTGGCCGAGGCCGTGGGCCCGGGCACGGCGGTCACGCTGGTGGCGCTGCGCCCGGGCGCGGCCGGGCTGCCCGGTGGCTGGACGGCGCCCGGCGCCGGGGCGGTGAGCACGGTGCTCGACGGCGGCGCGCTGGTCGCCGTCCTGCTCGCCCTCCCCGGGGACGGCGACCCGCGGGCGGCGGGCGCGCTGAGCGCAGCCGCGCTGGCCGGCCTGCCCCCGGGGAGCACCGCGGGGGTGGCCGCGCCGCGGACCGGGTGCGCCGAGCTGGCCGGACAGTGGCGGGAGGCCCGGATCGCGGCGCGGGTCGCGACGGTCGACCCACGCTTCTCCCCCGCCGCGTCCTGGGCCGAGCTCGGCGCCTGGCGGCAGGTGGCCGCGCTGCCCGGCCCGGACCCGGCGCTGGCCCCGCTGCTGGGCGACCCGGTGCTCACCGCGACCGCCGCGGCGTGGCTGGACTGCGCCGCCAGCCCGCAGCGCGCAGCCGCCCGGCTGTGCGTACACCGGCAGACGCTCTACTACCGGCTCGGCCGGATCGAGCAGCTCACCGGGCTGGACCTCAGCGACGGCGCGGACCGGCTGCTGCTGCACCTCGGCGTGCGCGCCGCCCAGTTGGTGGAGGCAACGACGCCGGCGCCGGCCCGTCGTGCCCGTGACCTACCCTGAACGCGGTGACCGACGACCTCGACGTGCTGCGCCGGCTGCGCACCGGGACCGCGGCCGAGCACCGCGCCGTCGAGGAGGCCCTGGACCTGCTCGACCCGCAGTTGACCCGCGCGCGCCTGGTCACCGCCCTCACCCGGATGCACGGGTTCTGGCGTGCCGCCGAGGCCGGCCTGGACGCCTGGGCGGTGGCCGAGCCGGCCGAGGCAGCCCGGGTCGAGTGGTCCCGGCGGCGGCGCTCGCACCTGTTCGCCGCCGACCTGACCGCCCTGGGCGCCCCGCCCGCCGAGCCACCGGCGCAGCCCGATCTGCCCGCCGTCGCCGGCACCGACGTCGCGCTGGGCCGGCTGTACGTGCTGGAGGGCTCCTCGCTGGGCGGGGTGTTCATCGACCGGCACCTGGCCACGCTGCCGCAGCTGGCGGCGCCCGGGGTGCTGCGGGCGTTCACGCCGTACGGCGCCGACACCGGCGCGATGTGGCACGCCTTCCGCACGGTGACGCGCGAGCGGGTCGCCGCCGGGGGCGACGCCGGTCGCCTGGTGGCCTCGGCGCGGGAGACCTTCGCCGCACTCGCGGTCTGGTGCGGCGCGGACTCCGCCGACCGGGGAGACTCGGCCGCAGCGCTGCCGCGGGGGCACGTCCGAGGGAGCGAGGTCACTCCATGACCGACCAGGTGCAGGCCGGCCCGTGGCTGGCGCCGGGGGAACCGGTCGACCTGAGCAACTGCGAGCGCGAGCCCATCCACGTCCCCGGGAGCGTCCAGCCGCGCGGCGTCCTGCTGGCGGTGAGCGAGCCCGACATGGTCGTGCGGCAGGTCTCGCGCAACCTCGCCGACGTCGTCGGCACGGCCTGGGACGACGCACTGGGCCGCCCGCTGACCGAGGTGCTCGGGGTGACCGCCGCCGAGGCGGTGGCCCGGTCCGCCAGTGCGTTCGGTGACCTGCGCGAGCGCAACCCGGTCGAGCTGGTCCTCGACCGCGACGGCAGCCCCTGCCCGGTCGACGCGATCCTGCACCGGGCGGCGCACGCCGCGGAGGACGTCGTCGTCCTGCGGAGCGCCGACGGCCCGCCGCTGAGCGGGCAGACCACGGGGACGGTGGTGGCCACCACGCTGGTGGTGGAGCTGGAACCGGCCTCCGGCCCGCGGCCGTTCTCCTTCCCGAACACCTACCAGGCGGTGCGCGGCACGATCGCCGACCTCAACCGGGCCACGTCGCTGCAGGAGCTGTACGAGATCACGGCCGAGGCGGTGCGCGGGCTCACCGGCTTCGACCGGGTGATGGTCTACCGCTACGACGCCGACTACAACGGCGAGGTCGTCGCCGAGGCGAAGCTGCCGGGGCTGAACTCCTTCCTCGGCCTGCACTACCCGGCCTCGGACATCCCGGCCCAGGCGCGGGCGCTGTACGAGAAGAACTGGATCCGGCTGATCGACGACGTCGACTACACGCCGTCGCCGCTGGAGCCGGTCGACCTGCCGGCCACCGGCCGACCCCTGGACCTGACCTTCTCCACGCTGCGCAGCGTCTCGCCGATCCACTGCGAGTACCTCCGGAACATGGGCGTGCGCGCCTCGATGTCGATCTCGCTGCTGCGTGACGAGAAGCTGTGGGGCCTGATCGCCTGCCACCACTACGCCGGTCCGCACTCCCCGCCCTACGCGACCCGCGCGGCCGCCGAGTTCCTCGGTTCGGCGCTGTCACTGCGACTGGTCGACCGCGCGCAGGACGAGGAGCACCGGCGTGCCCTGCAGGTCCGCTCGACGATGGCCTGGCTGACCGCCGCGGCGCTGGACGAGGAGCGCCCGCTGGCCGAGGCACTGCTGGGCCGGCCCGGGCTGCTCGACGTCGTCCCGGCCGACTCGGTCGTGCTGAGCCTGCAGGGCACCACGGGCGCCGCGGGGGTGCCGCTGCCGGCCGACGTGGTCACCACGCTGGCGCGGTGGGCGGCCGACCAGGGCGATGACGTGGTGAGCACCGACCGGCTGCCGCTGGACGCCCCACAGCTGGCCGTTCCCGCGGAGCTGGCCTGCGGGCTGCTCGCCATCCCGCTGCCGGAGGGCCAGTACGTGATCTGGACCCGGTCGGAGCAGGTGCACTCGGTCGACTGGGGCGGCGACCCGCACAACAAGGCCATCGCCGAGCGGGAGGGCGACGCGATCCGGCTCTCGCCACGGAAGTCCTTCGACCGCTGGCGTGAGGTGGTCCGCAACCGCTCGGAGCCGTGGACGCCCGCCGAGTGCACCGAGGTCGGCGACCTGCGCACGAACCTGCTGGAGGCGCTCTACGCGCGCAGCCGGCGGGTGGCCCGCACGGCGCTCACCCTGCAGCGCAGTCTGCTGTCCGAGCCGCCGTCCCTCGACCACCTCGACCTCGCCGTCCGCTACGAGCCGGCCGCCCGCGAGGCCCAGGTCGGTGGCGACTGGTACGACGTGTTCCAGCAGCCCGACGGCAGCACGATGCTGGTGATCGGCGACGTCGTCGGCCACGACACCGAGGCCGCGGCCTGCATGGGGCAGCTGCGCGGGCTGCTGCGCGGCATCGCCTTCGACAGCGCGGAGACCCCCGCCGAGGTGCTCAGCCGGCTCGACCGCGCCATCGAGGGGCTGCAGCTGAGGACGATGGCCTCGGTGCTGGTGGCCCGGCTGGAGCAGACCCCCCAGGAACGCGACGCGGGGCTCACCCGGCTGCGCTGGTCCAACGCGGGCCACCTGCCCCCGGTCGTGCAGGACCCGGACGGCGTGGTGCAGGTGCTCGACGGCCCGCACCCGGAGCTGCTGCTGGGCGTCTCCCCCGGCGCCCCCCGCCGCGAGCACGTCACCACAGTGGCGCGCGGGTCGACCGTCGTCCTCTACACCGACGGCCTGGTCGAGCGCCGTGACCAGGTGTTCGACGAGGGCGTCGAGCGGCTCCGTGCCGAACTCGCCACCCTCGGCGGGCGGCCGGTCGCCGACATCTCCGACGCGCTGATCACCCGGCTGCTGCCGCACGGCGCCGAGGACGACGTCGCCCTGATCACCGTCCGGCTCAACGAGCAGCCCGGCTGACGCCGGGCCCCCTCGTCAGCGGTCGGTGAACCGGGCGTCGAGGCCGTCGTCGTTGCCGCCGCCACTCCCGTCGGCCGGCAGCGGCGCGTCGTCAGCGGCCGCCGCGGCGACCTCGGGCCGGTCCTCCACCGCGGGCTCGGCCGGGCGGTCGTCGGGCTGCCCGAGGGCCGCCAGGACCTCCTGCTCGCCCGCGCCGAGCGGTGGGTGGCTGCTCTCGCCCGGCTCCCCCTCGTCGTTGCCGGTGGCCATCGCGGTGTCGGGCAGGGACGGGTCTGAGCTGTACGGGTCGGGGCTCATGCGCCCGTCGTACCTGGAACGGCCGGCGGGCAAACCGTCCGGGCGCTAGGCCGGCGGGACCAGGTCGGCGAAGACGACGGTGTTGTCGCGGTAGCTGCCGGCCCGCTGGTCGAAGGTCCCCCCGCAGGTGATGACCCGCAGGCCCGCGTGGTCGAGGTCGCCGTAGACGGCCGCGGTGGGGAAGCTGTCCTTGTCGTACTGCCCGACCTCGCGCACGCGGAAGACAGCGGTGCTGCCGTCGGTGCGGAGGACGCTGATCTCGTCACCGGGCACGACGTCCCGCAGGTCGGCGAAGACACCGGGCGCCCCGCCCCAGTCGACGTGGCCGGCCAGCACGGCGGGGCCCCGCTCGCCCGGGGTCGGCGCCCCGGTGAACCAGCCGGCCGGGAACCCGGCGGCGGGGACCTCCATGGTGCCGTCGTCCTGCAGCCCCAGGTCGATCAGCTCCGAGTCCACGCCGATCGCCGGGATCCGCACCCGCACCGGCGCGGACTCCGGCAGCACGGCGGGCAGGGCGGAGCCGTCGGCGCCGGCCGACGGCGCGGTCACCGCCGGCTCGGCCACGGGCACGCTCGTCGACGCCCCACCGGCGCAGCCGGTCGCCCCGAGGGTCACCAGCGTGGCCAGTGCGGCCAGCCGCGACCGGGCCGACCGCCGAGCGCCCGGTCGGGGCAGGACCGTCACGCGTCCGGAGGTCACGGCGTGCGGAACGGTTGCTCCCCGCCGGTGCTGCCGTCGCCGGTGTCCACCGAACCGACCGGCACCCGGCCGACCTGGCCGTAGGTGGTCGGCCGGTCAGCGGTCCCGGCACCGCTCGTGCCCCGGTCACCGTTGCCGTCGCCAGCACCATCGCCGTCACCAGCACCATCGCCGTCACCAGCACCAGCACCATCGCCATCGCCATCGCCATCGCCATCGCCGTCGTCGCCGCTGCCGGTGGGCGTGGCCGGGGTGGTGACCGGGGCGGATGTCGGGGCCGTGGGGGTGGGCGTCGGCGTGGGGCTGGGCGTCGGCGTCGGCGTCGGCGTCGGGCTGGGCGTCGGCGTGACGGGGGGCGAGCAGCCGGGGCGGGTGATGACGTTGCTGTCCAGCGTCACCTGCCCGTCCCGGGCCAGCACCCGGCCCTCCACCGTCGCAGCGGTGGCGAGGGTGATGCTGGTCATCGCCAGGAGGGTGCCGCGGAAGTCGGAGGCCGTGCCCAGCGTGGCGGATCTGCCGACCTGCCAGTAGACGTTGCAGGCCTGCGCGCCGTTGAGCAGCACGACGCTGCTGCCCGATGCCGTGGTCAGCGTCGAGCCGGCCTGGAACACGAACACCGCGTCGGGGTCACCGGCGGCGTCCAGGGTCAGCTGCCCGCTCAGCCCGAGGGACGAGGCGGAGTTGTAGACCCCGGGGGTCAGCGAGAGCCCGGCGAGGTCGGCGGCCACCGCAGTGGGCGGCCCCTGCCCGGCGGCGTCGTCGTAGGCGGTGACGAGGTCGGACTTCGCGCCCTGCGTGACGGCGTCCCCGGCGTGGTTCGTGCCGCTCAGCACGATGCTCGCGTCGCCGGTGACCGTGGTCGTGGGGAAGGTGCCGATGTCACCGGCGATGGTGGTCGGGCCGGTGTTCGTGATGCCCGCCCCGGCCAGCACCGCGAAGCCGTCGGCGGTGCCCAGCGGGACGGCGGTGGAGGCGGCCTGGGCGGTGCCGGTCAGGGACGCCACGAGGCCGGCCGCGGAGACCACCACCAGGGTCGTGGCGGCGGCACCGAACCGACGGCGCCGACGGGCCGGGGTCGAGTGGGGGGGACGGGTCAGGACCGACGTCATGTCGGCGCTCCTGTCTCCGGCGCCGAGCGCCGGGCTGGCGGTGCGCTGAAGACGACACCGGCGCGACTGCCGGAGTTCGAGGAGTCCTCGGTGCCCGACCGTAGCACCCTTCGTAGTCATGCAACCACTCAAAGTGATTCGCCCTGCTCCACGGCCTGCGGTCAGGCCGCAGCGACCGCCAGGGTGCGCAACAGCTCCCGGGCCGCGGCCCGCCCGGCCCGGTTGGCCCCGATCGTGCTCGCCGAGGGGCCGTAGCCGACCAGGTGCAGCCGGGGCTCAGCGGCCACCCGGGTGCCGGCCATCGCGATGCCGCCGCCGGGGGCGCGCAGGTGCAGCGGCGCCAGGTGGTCCAGCGCCGGCCGGAAGCCGGTGGCCCACAGCACGACGTCGGCGCGGACCGACCGGGCCGGTGCGTCCCAGGCCACGCCGTCGGGAGTGAGCCGGTCGAACACCGGCAGCCGGTCCAGCACGCCCCGCGCCCGGGCGGCGAGCACCGCCTCGGTCTCCACCAGCCCGGTCACGCCGACGACGCTGCCCGGGGGCAGGCCCGCCCGTACCCGCGCCTCGACCAGCGCGACCGCGGCCCGCCCGGCGTCCTCGTCGAAGCCGTCGCGCCGCCAGACCGGTTCCCGGCGGGTGACCCAGGTGGTGTCGGCGACCTCGCTGATCTCGATCAGCTGCTGCACCGCCGACGTCCCGCCGCCCACGACGACCACCGACTGGCCGCGGAACTCCTCGGCGCTGCGGTAGTCGGCGGCGTGCAGCTGCCGGCCGGCGAACAGCTCCCGCCCCGGGTAGGCGGGCCAGAACGGGCGGGTCCAGGTGCCGGTGGCGTTGACCAGCCCACGCGCCGTCCACTCCCCCGCGCTGGTGCCGAGCAGGAAGCCGTCGTCCGTGGGCCGCACCGCCCGCACGGCGACCGGCCGCCGCACCGGCAGGTCGAAGTGGCGCTCGTAGGCGGCGAAGTAGTCCGCCACCACCTCGCTGGCCGGGGTCGCCGGGTCGGCGTCGGGCAGCGGCATCCCCGGCAGGGGGTGGATCCGGTGCGCCCGGTCCAGCCGCAGCGAGGGCCAGCGGTGCTGCCAGGCACCGCCCGGCCCGGCGTCGGCGTCCAGCACGACGAAGTCGGCGCCGGCCCGGCGCAGTGCCCAAGCGGCCGAGAGCCCGGCCTGCCCGGCCCCGATCACCACGACGTCGTTGTGCACGGCCACCTCAACACCGCGGGCTCCCGGGCCATGCCGGGCCCGACCCGGGAGTGTGACCTTCGCCGGACCGATGATTCCCGATCACCGTCCCCGGGCACAGTCCCTCAGTCGAAGCAGCCGACGAAGGAGGCGGGCCCAGCCCGTGGAGCACGCCCAGCAGCAGGTCGACCCGTCGCCGAGCCCGGAGCCCCAGGGCTACCGGCACATCGGCTACGTGGTGCGCCCCGGACAGGACGTCGCCGCCGTCGTGGGGCCGGTGCTGCGCACCGCCCTGGACGCCGGCGAGCCGGTCGTGGTCGCCTGCACCGAGCCGGTCGCCGGTGCCCTGCTGGACGCCCTCGGCCGCCCCGAGGACGTGCACGTCGGCCCGGCCGACCCGCTGGGTGACCGCCCGCCGAACGCGATCGCCGCGATCGGCTCGCTCGTCGACGGCGAGCTGCCGCCCGACGGCCGGCGGCTCCACCTGGTGACCGGCCCGGGCGAGCCGGACGACTGGACCACCTGGGCGCAGACGGAGGCGCTGCTCAACCACGTGCTCGCCGAGCGGTCGGTCGACCACGTGTGCCTGCTGAGCCCAGTCGTCGGCGAACCCGACGGCGTGGACGCCCAGTCGGTGGCCCGGGCGACGCACCCGTGGCTGCTGACCGCCGAGGGTGCGGTGCGCAACCCGGACTACCGGGCGCCGGAGGAGCTGCTGCGCGAGGTCCAGCGGGCGCTGGTGCCCGACCCGTTGGAGTCGACCGAGCCCACGCTGGCCGTGGTCGACCTCGAGGACATGCGGGCCCTGCGCCGGGCGCTGCGCCAGGCGCTGGCCGACAGCGCGCTGTCGGAGGACGCCGCGCAGGACTTCGTGCTGGCCATCGACGAGGTGACCGCCAACGCCGCCGAGCACGGCGTGCCCCCGGTCGACGTGAAGCTCTGGTGCACCCCGGAGCGGCTGCTGTGCGCGGTGACCGACCGGGGCACGGCCTTCGACGACCCGCTGGTGGGCTACGGGCCCGCGCACGGCGACATGGCCGTGGGCGGGATGGGCCTGTGGCTGGCCCGCCGGTCGGTCGACAGCCTCACCACCACCCCGGCCGACGAGAACGGGGAGGGCTGCACGGTCCGGCTGGTCGTGCACGCCTAACGGCCTGGCTGCAGGGGCCCCCCGCGAGCTTGCGAGTGGTGGGGGGCAGCCAGGTCCTTCAGGAGCCCGGCGGCCTCGATCAGCCGGGCCTGCTCCCGGCACCACGGCGACCACGCGTCGTCGAGCTGGCTCTCCTGGCGGGCCCGGAAGCCGGCCCAGTCCAGCAGCTCCCACTCACCGACCTCGGTCGGGTCGGGCGACGGCGTGCCGGTGAAGCGGCCGATCCACACCGGGCAGATCTCGTTCTCCACCACACCCCGGAACACCGCCCGGTAGCGGTAGGACGGCAGGGCCGGCCGCAGCTGCTCGACGCCGAGGCCGAGCTCGTAGCGCGCCCGGCGGGCGATCGCCGCGGGGTCGTCCTCCCCCGGCCCGGGGTGCCCGCAGACCGTGTTGGTCCACATCCCGGGGAAGGTCGCCTTGTCCTCGGCCCGGCGGGTGACCAGCAGCCGCCCGGCGTCGTCGAAGAGGTAGGCGGAGAAGGCGCGGTGCAGCGGGGTCTCACCGTGGTGCACCAGCGGCTTGGGCATCGTGCCGATCGCCGTCCCGTCCTCGTCGACCAGGACGATCAGCTCCTGCGCTGCGGGTGCCACCACCGCTCCATCGTCCCCGACCGAGGCTCCCGGCGCCTGCAGAGGCCCTCCGGGCCGCCGACCCGGACGGGTGAGAGGGCATCGCCCCACACCCCCGATCATGATCATCATTCCTCCCGACGATCGCCGGACGGCGGTCCGGGGAGGACGACGGTCGATGACCAGCACCAGGACGGTGGGCGCCGCCCTGCCTGCTCCACCGGCGCCCGTCGCGGCCGCCGCTCCCCCGGCACCCGCCGGCCCGGGGAACGAGGTCCCCGCGGTCACCGTGCTGGGCGACCTGGCGGTGCCGGCCCGGCTGGTGCCGCCACGAGTGCCGCTGGCCGCCCTGGACGCCCTCTTCCGCCGGGACGCCGCGCTGCGCTGGGTGGTCACCGACCGGCCGGAGGCGCCGGTGCTGGTCAGCCGCTCCTGGTTCGAGGTGGCGATGACCGGCCGGCTCGGCTACGGCCGGCTGGTGCACGCCCGCCGCGAGCTGCCCGACCTCGGGGTCCCGGAGACGCTCTGCTTCCCGGCCGACGCCCCGGTGCCGCAGGCGGCCGCGGCGGTGGTCGAGCGGCGCGCCGCCGGCGACGCGCTGCTGGACGCCGTCGTGGTGACCGGGCCGGGCGGCCGGCTGCTCGTCGTGCCGGTGACCGCGCTGTTCGAGCACCTCGCCCAGCAGTACGCCTGGCAGGCGCTGCACGACCCGCTGACCGGGCTGCCCAACCGGATCTCGCTGCTCGAGCGGCTCCGGCAGACCGGCAGCTCCGGCGTGCTCTGCTACATCGACCTGGACCGCTTCAAGGACGTCAACGACCACCTCGGGCACAGCGCCGGCGACCAGGTGCTCGTCGAGTTCGCCCGCCGGCTGCGCAGCGTGGCCCGCGCCGAGGACCTGGTGGTCCGGCTCTCCGGGGACGAGTTCGCCGTCGTCACCGGCGCGGCCATGACCGGCGAGCAGAGCAGCGCGCTGGCCGAGCGGATCGTGCTCGCCGCGGCGGCGCCGTTCGTGGTCAGCGCACTGGGCGCCGACGGGCCGGCCGAGCACCTGGTGAGCCTGGGCGCCAGCGTCGGGGTGTCCCGCGCCGACGGCCGGCTGCCGGTGTCCCTGGACGACCTGCTGCACCAGGCCGACCTGGCGATGTACCGCGCCAAGTCCCTGGGCCGCGGCCGGGTCGCGCACTTCGGCAGCGAGCTGCTGGCCGATGCCGAGGCCACCGACGTCGTCCGCGCGCGGCACGCGATGGAGCGCCGGCTGCGGCACGCCATCGAGACCGGTGGCCTCGCGCTGCACTACCAGCCGGTGGTCGCCCTCCCGGGCGGGCAGGTGACCGGGGTCGAGGCGCTGGCCCGCTGGGACGACGTGGAGCTCGGCGTCGTCCCGCCCGACCGGTTCATCCCGCTGGCCGAGCAGACCGGGCTGATCGTCGACCTGGGCCGCTGGGTGCTGCAGACCGCCTGCCGGGAGGCCGCCGGCTGGCCGACCGGTCCCGCCGGCGTCGCCGCCACGGTCGCGGTCAACGTCTCCGCCGTGCAATTGGCCCAGCGGGACTTCCTGGACGACGTCGTGGGAGCGCTCACCGACAGCGGCCTGGCCCCGGAGCGGCTGTGCCTGGAGATCACCGAGACGGCCGCGATCACCGACCTGGAGGCCACCGCGGCCCGGCTCACCCAGATCCGCGACCTCGGCGTGCGGCTGGCGCTGGACGACTTCGGTGCCGGGCACTCGGCGCTGAGCCTGCTGCGGGCGCTGCCGCTGGACCTGGTGAAGATCGACCGGTCCTTCATCGAGCGGGTGGCCAGCGACACCGCCGACGCGGTGCTGGTCCGGCTGGTCGTCGAGGCGGCGCACAGCCTGGGCCGCCGGGTGCTGGCCGAGGGCGTGGAGTCCGACGAGCAGGCCCGGCAGCTGATCGCGATGGGCTGTGACGCGGCGCAGGGCTGGCTGTTCGGCAAGCCGGAGCCGGCCTCCCGGGCGCTGGCCGCCCGGCTGGCCCGCCGCGCCGTCAGCGGTCCGCCGGCCGAGGCCGGGGGCAGCGCGGTGCTGCCGCTGGGGGGCAACGACGAGCTGGTGCTGGTGACCACCCCCGACCTCCGGATCAGCTACGCCTCGGCCAGCAGCGGCCCGATCCTGGGCTGGCTGCCGCAGGAGCTGGTGGGGCGGTCGATCGGCGACCTGCTGCACCCCGAGGACCTGGCCCGGCTGATCGCCGACCCGGAGCTGGCCGCGCGCGTGCTCGACGGCACGGCCGTGCACCGGTACGTGCACCGCGACGGCAGCCTGCGCTGGCTGGAGAGCGCCACCCGGCAGCTGCGCGACGACGACGGCCGGGTGCGCGAGGTGCTGTCGGTCTCCCGGGACGTGACCGCCACCGTCGAGGCGCGGCGGGCACTGGCCGCCAGCGAGGCGATGTTCCGGCACGCCTTCGACGACGCCCCGATCGGCATGACGCTGACCCGGATGGACGGGCAGCTGCTGCGGGTGAACAAGGCCTTCGCCGCGCTGCTGGGCACCACCACCGAGCAGCTCCGGGACAGCCGTGTGCAGGACCTGACGCCGGCGGAGGACCGCACCGCCGTCGACGGGCTGTTCACCGAGTTCATCGGGGTGACCGAGCTGTCCACGGCGTTCGTGCACGCCGACGGCGCCACGGTGCCGGCGCTGGTGCGGGTCTCCGTGGTGCGGGACCGGGACGGGACACCGACGTCGGTGTTCTCCCACGTCCTGCCCGAGTGAGCGGGCGGTCACCGGGGAAGGGACGGGGGCATGGACTCCTTCCGCCGTGGTGACCTCGTCTTCGACGTCCGGGACACCGGCCCGGCCGACGGGGAGCCGGTCGTGCTGCTGCACGG
Organism: Modestobacter sp. SYSU DS0290; assembly: GCF_054050955.1. Lineage (NCBI taxonomy): Bacteria > Bacillati > Actinomycetota > Actinomycetes > Geodermatophilales > Geodermatophilaceae > Modestobacter > Modestobacter sp. SYSU DS0290. The sequence goes on along the minus strand of NZ_JBJHAI010000002.1, from coordinate 194,675 downwards.
CTTCCCGCAGGACTCCACCGCCTTCGACCGGCTGAGCCCCGCCCTGCACTCCGCGGGACTGCGCACCCTCGCGCCCGACCAGCGCGGCTACTCCCCGGGCGCCCGGCCCACCGGCCGCGCGGCCTACCGCCTCCGCGAGGCGGCCGACGACGTCCTGGCGCTGCTGCAGGCCGCCGGGCTGGAGAGCGCGCACGTCGTCGGGCACGACTGGGGCGGCGTCGTCGGCTGGGCGCTGGCCGCCTGGCACCCGTGGCGGGTGCGCACGCTCACCTCGCTGGCGGTGCCGCACCCGGCCGCGATGACCCAGGCGCTGGGGCACAGCGACCAGGCGCTGCGCTCGGCCTACATCGGTCTCTTCCAGCTGCCCCTCGCCCCGGAGGCGGTGCTGCTGGCCGGCGGCGGCGCCGTGCTGCGCCGGATGCTGCGCCAGGGCGGGCTGCCCGAGCAGCTGGTCGACCGCTACGTCGACCGGATGCGGGAGCCGGGCGCGCTGACCGCCGCGCTCAACTGGTACCGGGCGCTGCCGCTGGCCGGGAGCGACCCGGTGGGCCGGGTGCGGGTGCCCACGCTGCACGTCTGGGGAGCGCACGACGCGTTCCTCGGCCGGGCCGCCACCGAGGCCACCCGGGAGTTCGTCAGCGCCCCGTACGCGCTGGAGGTGCTCGAGGACGCCGACCACTGGCTGCCCGAGCTCGCCGCCGACCGGGTCGGGGAGCTGGTCACCGCCCACGTGCGCACGCACGGCTGAGCCCGCGCCCGCCGCCTGGGCACCCGGTGACCTGGTGCAGGCTGGTGCCCGCCCGGCCGCCACCCGCCGCACCTCCAGAGCAGGAGACCACCGCCCCATGCCGCACCAGCGGACCCTCGCCGAGCACCAGGCGGACCTGGTACGGCTGCGAGCCGTGGAGGCGGAGCTGTCCCGCGCGCTGGAGCTGTCCCGCAAGGTCCTGGACAACACCGCCGACGGCATCTACGGCCTGGACGCCGACGGCCGGGTCGAGTTCGTCAACCCCGCCGCCGTGCGGATCACCGGCCATCCCGAGGCGGTCCAGCTGGGCCGCGACCAGCACGCGCTGATCCACTCCCGGCGCCCCGACGGCACGCCGCTGCCGGTCGAGGAGTGCGGGGTGTGGCGGGCACTGCGCACCGGGGAGCCGGTGCACGCCGCCGACGAGGTCTTCTGGCACCGCGACGGGACCGCCGTCCCGGTCGACCTGGTCGCGGTGCCCACCGTGCAGGACGGGCGGGTGACCGGCGTCGTCGTCTCCTTCCGCGACCTCACCGAACGACGGGCGGCCGAGGCCGAGGCGGCACGGCTGCGGGAGGCCGCCCGCCGCGCCGCGGAGGACCGGGCGCTCTCCGACCGGCTCCAGCAGGCGCTGCTCACCCCGCCGCCGCAGCCGGACCACCTGCACCTGGTGGTGCGCTACCTGCCCGCCGCCTCCGGCGCCCAGGTCGGCGGTGACTGGTACGACGCGTTCCTGCAGCCCGACGGCGCGACCGTGCTGGTGATCGGCGACGTCGTCGGCCACGACAGCGACGCCGCGGCCGCGATGGGGCAGCTGCGCGGGTTGCTGCGCGCGCTGGCGTTCGACAACGACGAGCCGCTGTCGGCCACGCTGACCCGCACCGAGCGTGCGGCCGCCGGGCTGGCGGTCGACACCCTGGCCACCGCGCTGCTGGCCCGGGTCGAGCGCCGGCTGGACGGCACCGGCACCGGCGGCCGGCGGCTGCGGTGGAGCAGCGCCGGCCACCTGCCGCCGGTGCTGCTCGCCCCCGACGGCAGCTCCCGGCTCCTGGCCACCCGGCCGGACCTCATGCTGGGGGTGACCGCGGACGCGCCGCGGCACGACCACACCCTGGACCTGTTCGACGGGAACACCCTGCTGCTGTTCACCGACGGGCTGGTGGAGCGCCCCGGTTCCGACCTCGACGCCGGGCTGGCCGCCCTGCAGGACGCGCTGCGCGACCTCGGGCGCACCCCGCTGGAGGAGCTGTGCGACACCCTGCTGGCGCGGCTGGTGCCCGGTTCGGCCGCGGACGACGTCGCGCTGCTGGCCGTGCGGCCCCACCCCGAGGACCGCCCCCGGCCCGCCGAGGCCGGCCCGAACCGGCTGCCCGGCCCGCTCGCCGGCGACCAGGCGTGAGACGGGGCCCCCGGCCGGGTAGGCGGCGTCGATGAGCGCCGAGCCGACCGCCGCCCAGCCGTCCTCCCCGCCCGCAGCGCTGACCCGGTCGCAGCGGCTGGACCGGCTGCCGCTGACCCGGGAGCACGGCCGGCTGGTGGTCGGCAGCGGCATCGGCTGGGCGCTGGACGCGATGGACGTCGGGCTCATCTCGTTCGTGATGACCGCGCTCGCCGTCCAGTGGTCGCTGACCCCCACCGAGCTGTCCTGGATCGCCTCGATCGGCTTCGTCGGGATGGCGCTGGGCGCCACCCTCGGCGGCCTGCTGGCCGACCGGATCGGCCGCCGGCAGGTGTTCGCGCTGACCCTGCTGGTCTTCGGGCTGGCCACCGGAGCCGCAGCGCTGGCCTGGTCGGTCGGCGCGCTGCTGGTGTTCCGCTTCCTCATCGGGCTGGGGCTGGGCGCCGAGCTGCCGGTGGCCTCGACCCTGGTCAGCGAGTACGCCCCCGCCCGGGTCCGCGGCCGGGTGGTGGTGGCCCTGGAGGCGTTCTGGGCGGTCGGCTGGGTGCTGGCCGCGCTGATCGGCTACTTCGTGGTGCCCCGCAGCGACGCCGGCTGGCGCTGGGCGCTCGCGCTGGGGGCGGTGCCCGCGCTCTACGCCGTCGTCGTCCGCCGCGGCCTGCCCGAGTCGGTGCGCTTCCTGGAGCTGCGCGGCCGCACCGAGGAGGCCGAGGCCGCCGTGCGCCGGTTCGAGCGGGCCGCCGGGGTGGAGCCGGTGCCCAGCCCGGCGGCGGCGCCACCGGCGGCGCGGCCGCGGCCGCGGGAGCTGTGGGCGCCGGCCTCCCGCCGGCGTACCGCCGCGCTGTGGGGGGTCTGGTTCTGCATCAACTTCGCCTACTACGGCGCCTTCACCTGGCTGCCGACGCTGCTGTACGCCTCGGGGTTCTCGCTGGTGAAGTCCTTCGGCTACACGCTGCTGATCACGCTGGCCCAGCTGCCCGGGTACGCGGTGGCGGCCTGGCTGGTCGAGCGCTGGGGCCGCCGTCCGACCCTCGGGGTGTTCCTGCTGGGCTCTGCCCTGGGGGCGGGGCTGTTCGCCGTCGCCGGCGGGGACTCCGCGGTCCTGGCCAGCGGCATGGTGCTGTCGTTCTTCAACCTCGGCGCGTGGGGCGCGCTCTACGCGCTCACCCCGGAGGTCTACCCCACCGCGCTGCGCGCCACCGGCGCCGGTGCGGCGGCCGGCTTCGGCCGGATCGCCTCCATCCTGGCCCCGCTGGCGGTGCCCCTGCTGCTGGACGGCGGTGGCACCGGGCTGGTGTTCGGGGTGTTCGCCCTCGCGTTCGTGCTCGCCGCGGCATCGGCCTGGGCGCTGCCCGAGCGGCGCGGGGACGCCCTGGACGACGCGTTCACCCCCTGAACGTCGGTGCCCGGTCCTAGGGTGCCGCCATGCCGACGGCGTTGACCCGGGCCCAGGTGCTCGGCCACCGGGTGCGGGCCCACCAGCTGGACCGGCCCGCGGGGACGATCGAGGACACGGCGGTGCTCGACCAGGGCGTGCAGGACACCGGCCCCGAGGCGGCCCGGTGGGCGTTGGCCGTCCGCGGCGTCGAGGTGCCCCCCGAGCTCCCGGGCCTGGTGCTGGCCTGGACGCTGCGCGGCGCGCCGCACCTCTACCGCCGCGCCGACCTGCCCGGCGTCCTCGCCGCGACCGCCCCCTTCTCCGAGGCCGACGCGGCCAAACGGGTGTTCGACGCGGCGAAGCCGCTGCGCGCCGCGGGCATCCCGGTGCTCACCGCGCTGGACACCGTCGCCGACGCGATGCGCACGCTCGTCACCGAACCGATCGTCAAGGGCGAGCTCTCCGGCCGGCTCGCCGAGCTGCTGCCCGAGCCGTACCTGCGCTGGTGCCGCCCGTGCCAGGCCACCCACCTCCACGAGCAGCCCTTCCGGCTGGCCGCGCTGCCCGCCGGCCTGGAGCTGACGCCGGGCACGTCACCGCCGGTGCTGCGGCCGGTGCCCGGGCTGGCCCGCGCCGCCGAGGTGCCCGAGCGGCTGGACGTCGTCCGCGGGCACCTCCGGCTGTACGGCCCGGCCACCCCGCAGCACGTCGCCGCGCACCTGGACGCCCCGGTGGCCGACGTCCGGGCCCGGTGGCCGGCCGACGCCGTCGAGGTGACCGTCGACGGCGAGCGCCGCTGGCTGCTCCCCGCGGACCTGCCCTCGGCGGCCGAGGGCACGACGCCGGTGGTCCGGCTGCTCGGGCCGTTCGACCCGTACCTGCAGCTGCGCGACCGGGCCCTGCTGGTGCCCGACCCGGCGCGGGCCAAGGAGCTGTGGCCGGTGCTGGGCCGCCCGGGCGCCGTCCTGGTCGACGGCGAGGTGGCCGGCATCTGGCGGCCGCGCAGCTCGGGGCGCCGGCTCACCGTGCAGGTGCAGCCCTGGCAGGCGCTCCCCCGTCCGGTGAGGCAGCAGCTGGCCGAGGAGGCGGAGCGGCTGGCCGCCTGCCGGGGCCTGCTGCTCGGCGCGGTCGACGTCGCGGACCGAGGGGTGGACCCGGGGCAGGGCGGGTAGGCCGCGGGCATGGCTGAGCTCCCCAGCGGACACCTGTCGGGCATGACCGTGGCGGTCACCGGCGCCTCCGGCAACGTCGGGACGGCGCTGCTGCGCACCCTGGCCGACGCCGGGGTCGCGGAGGTGCGCGGGCTGGCCCGCCGCCGGCCGCCGGAGACCGAGCCCTACGCCGGGGTGCGCTGGTACACCGCCGACCTCGGTGAGGCCGCCAGCGAGCCGGTGCTCGACGAGTTCCTGGCCGGCGCCGACGCCGTCGTCCACTCGGCGTGGGCGCTGGTCCCCGACCGCGAGCCGGACCTGTTGCACCGGGTGAACGTCGAGGGCACCCGCCGGGTGCTGGACGCGGCCGGCCGGGCCGGGGTGGCGCACGTGGTGGCGCTGTCCTCGATCGGCACCTACGCCGCCGGCCCGCAGGTGCACCCGGTCGACGAGGACTGGCCGACCACCGGCATCCCGTCCTCCCAGTACAGCCGGATGAAGTCGGCCGTCGAGGGGCTGCTGCGTGACTTCGACGCCGCGCACCCGGAGGCGACGGTCTCGCCGATCCGGCCGACGCTGGTGCTGCAGCCGGACGCGGCCAGCGAGATCGGGCGCTACTTCCTCGGGCCGCTGCTCTTCCCCGCCGCGCGAGCGGTGCCGGGGCCGGTGGCCAAGCTGCTGCCGCTGCCGCTGCCCGGGTCGCTGCACCTGGGCTTCGTGCACGCCGACGACGTCGCCGACCTGATCGCGCGGGTGCTGGACCGCCGGGCGCCGGGGGCGTTCAACGTGGCGGCTCCCCCGAACCTCGACGCCGACGGCCTGGCCCGGGCGCTGGGCACCCGCCGGGTGCCGGTGCCGGCGGCGGTGCTGCGCGCCGGGATGCAGGCGGCGTTCACCGCGCGCGTGCTGCAGATCGAGCCCGGCTGGCTGGACATGGGCATCGGGGTGCCGCCGCTGGACACCACGAGGGCCCGCACGCAGCTGGGCTGGCGGGCGAGGCACAACGGTGGGGACCTGCTGCGGGAGTTCGTCGCCGCGCTGGGCACCGGGCAGGGGCACACCGGCCCGCTGCTGCACCCGGGCACCGGCCCCGAGCACACGCCCGCCTGAGGCGACGTGCCCGCCCCGACGACTGTCCCCCCGCACCGGTGCTCATGCGGGGGGACAGGGTCGGATCAGGTCACCTGATCACTGCGCGGCACGTCAGCCGGCGAGGGCGTCCAGGCGGGCGATCTCGTCGGCGGAGAGGGTCAGCTGGGCGGCGCCGAGGTTCTCGGCCAGGTGGTCCAGCGACTTGGTGCCCGGGATCGGCAGGATGACCGGCGACTTGGCCAGCAGCCAGGCCAGCGCGACCTGCGACGGGGTGGCGTCCAGCTCCTTGGCGACCGCGGCCACCGGGCTGTCGGGCTTGGCCAGGTCACCGGTGGCGATGGGGAACCACGGGATGAAGGCGATGCCCTCGGCGGTGGCGTAGTCGAGCACGTCCTGGCTCTGCCGGTTGGTCAGGTTGTAGAGGTTCTGCACGCTGACGATCTCGGTGATCTCGCGCGCCGCCTTCAGCTCCTCGACGGAGACCTCGGAGACGCCGATGTGCCGGACCTTGCCCTGCTCCTTGAGCTCGGCGAAGGCGCCGAGCTGGTCGGCCAGCGGCACCTCGGGGTCGATGCGGTGCAGCTGGATCAGGTCGATCCGGTCGACCTTGAGGTTGCGCAGCGAGAGCTCGACCTGCTGCTTGAGGTAGGCCGGGCGGCCGACGGGGGTCCACTCGCCCGGGCCGGTGCGGGTCAGGCCGGCCTTGGTGGCCACGACCAGGCCGTCGGCGTAGGGGTGCAGCGCGTCGGCGATGATCTGCTCGCTGACCACGGGACCGTAGGAGTCGGCGGTGTCGATGAAGTCGACGCCCTGCTCGACGGCGGCCTGCACGACGCGGACGGCGTTGGCCCGGTCGGCCGGCTCGCCCCAGACGCCGTCGCCGGTCAGCTGCATGGCGCCGTAGCCGAGGCGGTGGACGGTGAGGTCCCCACCGAGGTCGAAGGTGAGGGTGGGGCTGGTGGCGCTGGTCATGCGGGTCCTCCTGGAAGCCGGGTGCGGGCCCCGGGCTCTGTCACCGGGGTCTCGTTGCGCACAAGCGAGTAGTGCCCCAGCACCTTCCCGTGGTCACGGAGTGTGTCCGGCCGCACAGCACCGGCCCCCGGCGCACGGTACGGCGACCAGGTGGAGTTGAGTGGACCGGTGCAACGAACACGGGGCGTGGGGACGGCGGCGTTGCCGGTCCTGCTGCTGGTCGGGGTGCTGCTGGTCGCGCTGAACATGCGCGGCCCGCTGGTGGCGGTCGCCCCGGTCGTCGAGCTGATCCGCCGTGACCTGGGCGTCGGCGCCGGCACGATCGGCCTGCTGACCAGCATCCCGGTGCTCTGCTTCGGGCTCGCCGCACCGTTCGCCTCGCTGCTGATCGCCCGCACCGGGGTGCACCGCGCCGTCGTCGTGTCGATGGCCGGAGTGCTGGCCGGGACGCTGCTGCGCTCGCTGGGCACCGAGGAGGCCGCGATCGCCGGCACGGTGGTGATCGGGCTGGGCATCACCGTGGGCAACATCGTCGTCCCGGTGGTGATCGGCCGGGACTTCCCCCGCGCCACGAACGTGGTCACCGCCGCCTACACCGCGACGATGAACCTCGGCTCCACGTTCACCTCCGCGCTGACCGCCCCGCTGGCCGCGGTGCTGGGCTGGCAGCTGGCGCTGGCCTCGTGGGGACTGATGACGGTGGTGGCCGCCACCGTGTGGACCGCCGCGCTGCGCCGGCACGTGGCCCGCGCCGCGGCGTCCGGCACCGCCGCGCCCCCTCCCCCGGCGCCGGTGCCCGGCGCGTCGGTGTGGCGCCGGCCGGTCGCCTGGGGGCTCACCGTCACCTTCGCCGGGCAGTCCTTCGCCTTCTACGGGACGACGGCCTGGCTGGCGACGCTGCTGGCCGACGAGCAGGGCCTCTCCCGGTCGGCGGCCGGGGTGGGGTCGTCGCTGTTCCAGGTCCTCGCCGTCCTCGGCGCCTTCGCGATCCCGGCGCTGGTCGCCTGGTGGCAGCGCCCGTGGGCGGTGCTGCTGGCGGTGACGGCGCTGTGGGCCACGCTGCCGCTGGGCATGCTCGCCGCCTCGTCGCTGTGGCCGCTGTGGTGCTCGCTGGCCGGCGTCGCGCAGGGCGGCGGGATCACCGTGGTGTTCATCGCGATCGTCCGGCGGTCCCAGGGCCCGACCGAGAGCAGGCAGCTGTCGGCGATGGTGCAGGGCTGCGGCTACGTGGTCGCGGCGACCGGTCCGCTGGTGATCGGGGCGGTGCACGATGCCACCGGGGGTTGGACCGCGCCGTTGCTGGTCATCCTGGGGTCGGTGATCGTGATGACCGTCGCCGGGACCCTGTCGGTGGGTGGCCGGGCGTCGTCCGGTCGGAGAGAGCCGGGCCAGGTCCCGGCGGAGGAGGTCCAGCGTGGGTGAGATCGTCGTCGTCCGGCACGGGGCGACCGAGTGGAGCCGGAGCGGGCAGCACACCGGGCTGACCGACCTGCCGCTGCTGCCCGACGGTGAGGACGACGGGCGGCGGCTGCACTCGGTGCTGGGGGGCCGGACCATCACGCACGCCTTCGTCAGCCCGCTGGCCCGGGCGCGGCGCACCGCGGAGCTGGCCGGGCTGTTCGACGGCGGCATCGAGACGGTGCTCGAGCCCGACCTCGTGGAGGTCGACTACGGCCGCTGGGAGGGGCTGACCACCCCCGAGATCAGCGAGCGCGTCGGGCGCTCCTGGTCGCTGTGGCACGACGGCACCGAGCCCGGTGACACCCCCGGGGAGACGCTGGACCAGGTGGCGGAGCGGGTCGACCGGGTGCTCGAGCGGGCACGGCCGCTGCTGGACGGCGGCGATGTCGCCCTCGTCGCGCACGGGCACGTGCTGCGGGTGCTGACCGCCCGCTGGCTGGGGTTCGGGCCCGACAAGGGGGCGCTGTTCCCGCTGGCGACCGGCCGCTACGGCATCCTCGGCCACGACCACGACTGGCCCGCGCTGACCGGCTGGAACACCGGCTGCCCCTAAACGGTCTGCCGGCCCCCCTGCAGGGTCCCGACGCGAGCGTGCGAGTGTCGGGGGGCAGGGGGGTCCTTCATGAGCTCGGGTTCGCTCTCCGGCTCCGGGCGCACCGGGCGCCCGAAGAGCCAGCCCTGGCCGAGGTCGGCGCCGACGGCGCGGGCCTGGTCGGCCATCCGCTCGTGCTCCACGCCCTCGGCGACGACGACGCCGCCCTGCAGGTGGGCCAGCTCGCACAGCGCGCGGGCGATCGCGTTGGGCCCGGGCTCGCCCAGCCGGCAGACCAGCGCCTTGCTCAGCTTGACCACGTCCGGGCGGACGACGGAGACCAGCTCCAGGCTCGACCAGCCCACGCCGACGTCGTCGAGGGCGACCCGCCACCCCAGCGAGCGGTGGTGGTCGAGCACGGAGAGCAGGTGCTCCCGGTCGGTGACCGCGTGGGAGGCGACCACCTCGAAGACCAGCTGCCGGGGGTCGATGCCGGCCTCGTGCACGGCGCGCTCGGTGCCGGCCAGGCAGACCGAGGGCCGGTGGACCGCCGCCGGGTTCGAGTTCACGTACAGGTCGGCGCCGCCCAGCCAGTGCGCGGCACCGGCGATCGCGGCCTCCCGGGCCAGACGGTCCAGCCGCGGCAGCCAGCCGGCGCGCTCGGCGAGGAAGAACAGGTCGCCGCCACCGACCTCCCGGCCGTCCACCCGGCCGTGCAGCAGCGCCTCGTGCCCGACCATGCCGCCGGAGGTCAGCGACATGATCGGCTGGTAGACCGGCCACAGTTCGGCGTCGGTGAGCAGGGACATCTCCACGGTGATCCCGCGGCGGGCCAGCTCGACGGCGAGCGTGGGCGCGGTGAGCAGCCGGGTGGCCAGCGAGACGCCGTCGGCGGGCGGGTCGGTGGTGACCCGGACCGACTCGGTCTCGGCGGCGGTCAGCTCGCGGGCGAGCCGCTCCAGCAGCCGGTCGATCCGACGTCCGCCCTGGTGGTCGACGACGTCGAGCAGCCCGGGCGCCGTCCCCACGGTGAGGCCCATGGCGTTGGCCACCCGGGCCACGCTGGGCAGCACGTGGTCCAGCGTGCTGGCCAGCAGCAGGCGGCGAGCCCGCTGCGGGGTCGCCCACGACGGTCGCACCACGTCACCTCCCCCGTTCACGGCAGCAGAATGACCGACCCGGAGCGTGACACCGAGTAGGCGCGCGCAAACACATGGTGGGCAGCCGAGCACTGCGGCCCAGGTCACAGGAGATCGACGATCTTGACGAAGATCATCGGGGCTAGGGTGTGAGGCGTGCCTGACCTGACCCCGGCCGACGGCGACCGGCCCGGCCGTGGCGGCCGCCCCCGGGACCCTTCCCGCGACGGGGCGATCCGCGCGGCGATCCTGCAGGTACTGGCCGACTCGGGTTACTCCGGCCTGACGATGGACGCGGTCGCCTCCGCTGCCGGCGTCGGCAAGGCGACGATCTACCGGCGCTGGCGGACCAAGTCCGCCCTGGTGGCCGACGCGGTCGCCGAGCTGAGCCAGGCGCCGATGGACACCCCGGACACCGGCAGCCTCGAGGGCGACCTGCGGGTCCTGCTGCACGGGCTGGTCAGCGCCTTGAACGGGCCGGTCGGCGCGGCGACGCTGTCGCTGATGTCCGCGCTGCCGCACGAGCCGGAACTGCGGGAGGCGTTCCAGAACGGCCCGATGGGCCTGTGGCGGGAGATCTTCACCGCCGCATGGTCCCGGGCGGAGGCCCGCGGGGAGGTCCCCGCCGACACCCTGGGATCGGCGCTGGCCGCCACCGCGAGCGCCCCGATCCTGCAGCGCTGGCTGTTCAGCGGCGAGCCCGTCTCCGCCGAGTTCGCCGACGAGGTGCTGGCCGAGGTCGTGCTCCCGCTCGTCAACTGCCGCACGCAGGTCTGACGTCCCGACCGGGGCCCGGCCGGAAGCACCGGCCGGGCCCTCGTCGCGTGCAGCTCAGGCCGCCGGCGCGGTGGAGCGGAACCGGCGCAGCCGCAGGCTGTTGGTGACCACCAGCACCGACGACGCCGCCATCGCCAGCCCGGCCAGCACCGGGTTGAGGAAGCCGAGCGCGGCCAGTGGCACCAGGGCGACGTTGTAGGCGAACGCCCAGAACAGGTTCCCCTTGATCACGGCGAGGGTGCGGCGGGAGAGCCGGATCGCGTCGACGGCGGCGGTGAGGTCGGCGCGCACCAGGGTGAGGTCGCTGGCCTCGATCGCCACGTCGGTGCCCGAGCCCATGGCCAGGCCCAGATCGGCCTGGGCCAGCGCCGGGGCGTCGTTGACGCCGTCGCCGACCATCGCGACGACCCGCCCGCGGGCCTGCAGGTCCCGGACGACGTCGACCTTGCCGGCCGGCAGCACGCCGGCGACGACCTCACCACGCTCGGGGTCCAGCCCCACCGCCCGGGCGACCGCGGCGGCCGCGCCGGGGTTGTCGCCGGTGACCATCACCGGGGAGAGCCCCAGCTCGCGCAGCTCGGCGATCGCCGCGGCGCTGCTGGGCTTGACGGTGTCGGCGACCACGACCACGCCACGTACCTCGCCGTCCCAGCCCACCGGGACGGCGGTGCGCCCGGCGGCCACCGCCGCGTCGACGACGGCGGCCAGCTCGGCCGGCAGCGGGGTGCCGCCGGCGCCGATGACGACGTCGTGGCCCTCGACGGTGCCGGTGACCCCCTGGCCCGGCCGGTTGGCGAAGCCGGTGACCGCCGGGAGCGGGGCCTCGGCGGCGGCGACGACGGCGCGGGCGATCGGGTGCTCCGAGCCGGCCTCCACCGCGGCGGCCAGCCGCAGCGTGTCCGGGTGGCCGGCCACCTCCACCACGCTCATCGCGGCGGTGGTGACCGTGCCGGTCTTGTCCAGCACCACGGTGTCCACGACGCGGGTGCTCTCCAGCACCTCCGGGCCCTTGATGAGCACGCCGAGCTGGGCACCCCGGCCGGTGCCCACCAGCAGCGCGGTGGGGGTGGCCAGGCCCAGGGCGCACGGGCACGCGATGACCAGCACCGCGACGGCGGCGGTGAACGCGGCCGTGGCATCGCCGGTGACCAGCAGCCAGGTGACCAGCGTGGCCAGCGCGATGACCAGCACCACCGGGACGAACACCGCCGAGACCCGGTCGGCCAGCCGCTGCACGGCGGCCTTGCCGCTCTGCGCCTGGGTGACCAGCCGGCCCAGCTGGGCCAGGGTCGTCTCGGCACCCACCCGGGTGGCCTCGACGACCAGCCGGCCGCCGACGTTCACCGTCGCGCCGGTGACCCGGTCGCCCTCGGCGACCTCCACCGGCACGCTCTCCCCGGTCAGCATCGACAGGTCCACCGCCGAGCTGCCGCTGACGACGACGCCGTCGGTGGCGATCTTCTCCCCGGGCCGGACGACGAACCGGTCGCCGACGACGAGCTGGGCGGTCGGCACCCGGACCTCGCGGCCGTCGCGGACCACCGCGGCGTCCTTGGCGCCGAGCTCCAGCAGCGCGTGCAGCGCGGCGCCCGAGCGGCGCTTGGCGCGGGCCTCGGCATACCGGCCGGCCAGCAGGAACACGGTGACCGCAGCCGCGACCTCGAGGTACAGCTCGTGCGTGCCGGCGCCCTGCTCGGGCAGCAGGGTGAACTCCATGCGCATGCCGGGCATCCCGGCGTCACCGAGGAAGAGCGCCCACACCGACCACAGGTAGGCCGCGCTGATGCCGATCGAGACCAGGGTGTCCATGGTGCTGGCGCCGTGCCGGGCGTTGACCACCGCGGCCCGGTGGAACGGCCAGGCACCCCACACCGCGACCGGGCTGGCCAGGGTGAGCGCCAGCCACTGCCAGTTGTCGAACTGCAGCGCGGGGATCATCGACAGCAGCAGCACCGGCAGGGCGAGGGCGGCGCTGACCAGCAGCCGCTGGCGCAGCGCGTCCTCGCGGGTGGGCACGGCGTCGGCCGCCGGCCCGGCGTCCTCGACCACCGGGGGCGCCGGCAGCGCGGCGGAGTAGCCGGCGGCCGAGACGGTGTCCAGCAGCCGGTCGGTGTCGACCCGGGCCGGGTCGTACCGGACCGTGGCGGCCTCGGTGGCGTAGTTGACGCTGGCCTGCACACCGTCGAGCTTGTTGAGCTTGCGCTCGATCCGGTTGGCGCAGCTCGCGCAGGTCATGCCGGTGATGTCGAGGCGGACCTCGTCCAGCGCGGTCTCGTCGGAGGGGGCCGCCTGCGGCCCGGCGGTCATGCCGGGGTGGCGGAGTAGCTCCCCGCCTCGGCCACGGCCGCCTGGACCTGCTCGGGGGTCACGTCGTCGCCGACGACGTGCAGCCGGCCGGTGGCCAGGTCGACGTCGACCTCGCGGACGCCGGCCAGCTCGGAGACCTCCTCGGTGACCGAGGCGACGCAGTGCTGGCAGGTCATGCCGGTGACGGTGAAGTCGAGGGTCTGCACGGGGTTCTCCTTGCGGTCGGGGTGGAGCTGGTTCAGGAACGGACGAGCCGGGCGATGGCCGCGGAGGCCTCGGCGATCTTGGCGTCGGCAGCGGCGCCGTCGTCGTCGGCGCTGCTGGCAACGGCCTCCCGGACGCAGTGCGCCAGGTGGTCGTCGAGCAGCCCGATGGCGACCGCCTGCAGCGCCTTGGTCGCGGCGGAGACCTGGGTCAGGACGTCGATGCAGTACGTGTCGTCCTCGACCATGCGGGCGATGCCGCGGACCTGGCCCTCCACGCGCTTGAGGCGCGCCAGCACCTGGTCCTTGTTGCCGTCGTAGCCCGCCACGGGTCACAAGGTACCCCCAGGGGGTACGGGTATCAACTCACCAGCCGCGGGTGCCGGGCTCGCCCTTGAACGGGCCGACCACCTCGCCGGTGATCCAGCCGCCGTAGAAGTCCCCGGCCTGGGCGCGCACGGGTTCGCCGTCGACGGTCGCCCCGTCGACCCGGCTCGGGTAGAAGGCGATCGCCCCGCGGAGCTGCTCGTACCCGGCGGTGGGCTGCTCGTAGGACCAGCCGGCGGAGGGGTGCCGGACCCCGTCGACCACGACGTCCCAGTAGGTGGCGACCCCCTTGAACTCGCACCAGGAGGAGCCGGCGGCGCGTTCGAGCTCGGCGGCGACGGCGTCGCGGGGCACGTACCAGACCGGCGGGTGGCTGGTCTCGCAGACCCGCACCGCGCGGTCGGTGCGGGCGACGACGCGCTCACCGAGGACCACCTCGATGCGCCGGTCGCTCACCTGCGCCGAGGGCGGGCGGGGGTAGTCCCAGACGGACTCCTGGCCGGGTCCGACGGGGTCACGGGGCGGTGGGTGCACGCCGCCGAGTGTGCGCCTCACCGGCCGAGGCCGGGCGGCGCTCCCGGGGTCAGCGCACCCGGCGGTAGGTGACCACGGGCTCGACCCGGCGGTCGGTGTGCCGGACGCGGCGGACGACCTTCCGGGTCACGACGAGGGTGACGGTCAGGCCGACGGCGGCGATCAGCGCCTTGCCGGGCGGGCTGGCCAGGAACTCCTGCACCTTCGCCTTGGCCTCCTCACTGAGGCGCTTCGGGTTGGTGCGGAAGGCCAGTTCGTCGAGGGTGGCGCCCAGCGACTCGCGGGCGGCGTCGATCTCCTGCTGGATCTGCTCGGGGCTGCGCGGCACGCCGACAGCCTGCCAGATGCGCGCAGCAGGGGCCTGGTCAGCCGCCTCCTAGACTCACCCGCACGCGGGAGTGGTGTAACGGCAGCCACGCCAGGTTTAGGTCCTGGTGCCTTCGGGCGTGGGGGTTCGACTCCCCCCTCCCGCACGCACCGGGACACCTCCGGCCATCGGCGGATCGGCTCGGCGGGCCGCTGGGTAGGGCCCGGGCCATGCGTGCCGACCAGACCGAGCAGGATGCCGTCGAGGCCGAGGGGCTGGCCAAGCGCCTGGACCGGCCGATGGGCGTGCTCGGCCTGGTGTTCGTGCTGATCGTGCTGGGCCAGTCGCTGGCCCGGGAGCCCTGGCTGGTGACGGCGCTGACCGTGGCGGGCTGGGTGTGCTGGGCGGTGTTCGTCGCCGAGTTCGCCTTCCGCGCGTACCGGGCGGAGAGCCAGCGGCGGTTCTGGCTGCGCAACTGGTGGCAGCTGCTCTTTCTCGCGCTGCCCTTCCTGCGCTTCGCCCGGGCCCTCACCCTGCTGCGCACCGCCCGGGTGGGCGGGGTGCTGTCCGCGGCGGTGCGCGGCTCCCGCTCGGCCGGCCGGCTGCTCACCGGCCGGATCGGCTGGCTGACCGCCGTCACCGGCGTCGTCGTCCTCGCCAGCAGCCAGCTGCTGTACGTGCTGGGCGCCTACGACACCTACGGCCCCGCGCTGCACGACGCCGCACTGGCCACCGTCACCGGCCAGGTGCTCGACACCGAGCACGAGTTCGCCCGCTTCCTCGAGGTGGCGCTGGCGGTGTACTCCGTCGCCGTGTTCGCCACCCTCGCCGGCGCGCTGGGCGCCTTCTTCCTGCAGCGTCGCCACCCCGCGGACGACCGACCGGCCGGCTGACCGACCCGGGCGCACGAGGCCCGGTACGGATGCCTCTTCCGCAGGGAGAAAACGATGTGCCCGAGCGACCCGCCGGGTCCCGACGCTGTGCGCTGCGACGGTGATCTGGGTCACTGCGCGTGGTGATCGCCGTCCGCGACGCCACTCACCGGCCACGTGGTCAACGACGACCACCCAGACGGGAGCACCTCCATGAGACGACGGACGACCGCGGCGATCGTGCTGGCGACAGCGCTGCTCCTCCCCGGCTGCGGGGGTGAGAGCTCCGCGTCGGGCGACCCCGGCGACACATCCGCCGGCGAGCCACAGAGCGGCGGGGAGCTGACCGTGCTGCAGGACGCCGGCTTCGCGGGCTCGTGGCCCAGCGGCCTGGACCCGGCCACGAACCTGACCGGCGGCGCCAACCTCGACATGAACCAGGCGGTCTTCGGCGGCCTGTTCCTGCTGGAGGCCGACGAGGACGGCTCCAACGCCCGCATCGAGCCCAACCAGGCCGAGAGCCTCGAGCTCTCCGACGACGGCATGACCATGACCGTCCGGCTGCGCGAGGGCATCGAGTTCAGCGACGGCACCCCGCTGGACGCCGAGGCCGTGGTGTGGAACTGGCAGCGCGACCTGGCCTCCACCTGCGCCTGCAAGCCGACCTGGCCGCTGGCCGGCAACCCCGACGACATCACCGCCACCGATCCGCTGACCGTCGTCGTGCAGTTCAACGAGCCGTTCGGCGCGGTCGAGGCGAACTTCCCGGTCAGCAACGTGAACTGGATCGCCTCCCCGACCGCGGTGCAGGAGCAGGGCGAGGAGGACTTCGCGATCAACCCGGTCGGCGCCGGCCCGTTCACCGTGGTCTCCAACCAGCTCAACTCGGTGCTGGAGCTGGAGAAGAACCCGAACTACTTCAAGGAGGGCCTGCCCTACCTGGACCGGCTCACCTTCCAGACCATCGGCGGTGACCAGCCCGCCTACCAGGCCCTGCTGGCCGGCCAGGCCCAGGCCTACAACGGCCTGAGCACGACCCCGCTGCTGGACCAGGCACAGCAGAACGACCAGCTGCAGGTGACCGTCCAGCCGGCCACCTCCCCCTACGTCGTCCAGCTCAACACCCGGACGGCCCCGTTCGACGACGAGCGGGCGCGGCGGGCGATCTACGCCGCCACCGACTGGGACGCCATCGCCCAGGGCCTCTTCCAGGGCAAGTACGAGGTCAGCCAGTCCTTCACCGCGCCGGGCGGCAAGTTCCACCAGCCGGAGGTCGACGGCTACCAGGGCCACGACCCGGACCTGGCCAGGGAGCTGGTGGCGGAGCTGGGTGGCCTGGAGGTCGCCCTCGGCACCACCGGCGTCTACGTGGCCGAGCAGGTCATGACCGCGCTGCAGACCCAGTGGCAGGAGGCCGGCATCACGGTGACCACGGAAAGCCTGCCGCTGTCCGGGGTGATCGAGCGGTTCACCTCCGGCGACTGGGCAGCGATGCTGCAGACGGCCGGCGCCTGGGACCCGGCGGCCGGCGTGGGCGTCAGCCTCCGCTTCGACTCGACGTCACCGTTCAGCGGGGTCACCGACGAACGGCTCGACGAGCTGCTGACCCAGGCGAGCAGCGCCACCGACGCCGACGAACGAGGCGACCGCTACCAGCAGGCGGCGGAGCTGCTCGCGACGAACCACTACGCACCCTTCGGGCTGGCGTTCGCGCCGGCGAACGTCGCCCTCACGGGCGTGCACGGACCCGGGCTGACCACCGAGATCCCGGCGCTCGCCGTCAACACCAACCCGCTGTGGGACCGGGTCTGGACGACGCGGGACTGACCACCGCCCGGCCCGGCCCTGCGCGGCCGGGCCGGGCGGCCGGGGCAACTCAGTCCAGGTGGACGCGCAGCGTCAGCAGCAGCGAGGGCACCGCGGGGTCGTCGACGTCCACCACGCCCAGCAGGTCCACCTGGGCGCCGGTGACCCCGCGCACCGCCAGCCCCTCCACCTTGACCACCGCGCCGTCGACCTCGGGCACCGCGACGACGGCCTGCACCGCGGAGTCCGCGACGAGCGCGAGCGCGGCCCCCACGACCGGGCCGTCGTCGACGGCGTTGGGGGTGTCCTCCGCGGCAGCACTGAGCAGCAGCCGCCCGTCCGGCAACGCCACCGCGTCGGTGACGGCGAGGCCCACCCCGCGCACCTGACCGAGGTCGTAGCAGCGTGGCTGCTCGACCGGCACGGCCGCCGCGCCGGCCCGGCCGAGGACGGCGTCGACCAGCGCGGCCAGCGGCACGTCGACGCTGGCGGGGAACACCCCGGCGACCAGGTTCCCCCGGTTGAACCAGCGCACCGTGTCCCCGTGCCGGCTCGCGCCCTCCAGGTTGAGCTGCCCGTCCGGGAGCTCCAGGCGCTCGGCCACCCGCGCGTACAGCTCGGTCAGCTCCGCGGACGCCACGACCGGCTGCCCGTCCGCCAGACGCACCAGGACGCCGCGCATCCGGCGCGGGGTCGAACCCGACCCGAGCAGCAGTACCGCCGGCTCGCCGTCGACCACCGCGGGGCAGGCGACCTCGAGGTCGGGCTTGAGGTGCTTGGTGCCCGCCGCCTCGGTGAAGTGGTCCAGACCGTCGACCGGGGGCAGCAGCCGCAGCGGGGAGACCCGCTGCGCAACGACCCAGGCGGCGACCGTGGCGTCGTCCGGCGCGACCAGCCAGCCCTCCCCCAACGGTGCGATCGCCGACGCCGCGGTCACCGGCGCCCCGTCGTCGAAGTGCAGTTCCCGGACGTCGTCCACCGTGATCCGCATGCCCGGGGGGTGCCCGCGCAGACCGGGCGCAATCGAGATCCCGGCACGCCGGTACTTGGCGAGACCTGATACCGGGCACTATCTTGCGTCGCATGGCACCGGATCCCGATCGCCGCACCCAACTGCTCCGCGGTGCCCTGGACACCTGCCTGCTGGCCCTGCTGGTGCACCGGCCCACCCACGCCTACGACCTCGTCGTGCTCCTGGAGCAGCACGGGCTGCCGGGCGTCGGCTACGGCACCGTCTACCCGCTCATGGGACGGCTGCGCCGGCACGGCCTGGTCACCGAGCGCACCGAACCCAGCCCGAGCGGACCACCTCGCAAGGTCTTCGAGGTCTCCCCCGCCGGGCGGGCCGCGCTCACCGCGTGGACCCGGCAGTGGGTCGACACGACGTCCGCCGTCACCGGGCTCCTCACCACCGCCGGAGCCCTCGACACCCCCGAGGAGACCCCCCGTGTCCGAACCTGACCCCGCCGCCCGCATCACCGCCGTGCTCACCCAGCTGGAGTCGAGCCTGCGGCGGCTGCGCATCCCCCGAGCCGACCGGCGGGCCGTCCTGGCCGACGTCCGCGGCGACCTGGAGACCGCAGCGGCCGACGGCGTCGACCCCCGGGCGCTCATCGGCCCGGACGTCGACGCGTTCGCCCGGGAGACGGTCGAGGCCGGTGGGTACCGGCCCCGCGCCACCTCGTACGCGCGCGTCGTGGGCGGCGGCGGGCTCGCCGCGGTCCTGGGCGTGGTCGTCGCCTACGTCCTCGTGGTCGTGCTGGCCACCCCCGTGATGGCAGCCCTGTTCAGCCTCGACAGCAGCTTTCCGACCGCGGGGCCGGTCGTGGCCCTCGCTGCGATCTCGGTGCTGGCGGTGCTCACGGCGCTGGCTGCACTGCGGTGGCTCATGGCGGGGCGGCCGGCCGGCCCGGCCACGGTGCGCCGGGCCGCCCTGCTGGTCCCCGCCGCGGCGGCCCTCGGCGTCGCAGCGGCCCTCCTCCTGGTGTCACGGACGGACTCGACGGTCGGTCCGACCACCGTGGTCGCCCTGGTCGCGATCCCGGTGCTGGCGGCTCTGGCGGCGTCCCGGTGGTGGGCGCTGCGCTCCACGGCCGACAGCCCGGACACCGAGGGCGTCCGGGCCTGACCGCTGCCGCGCCCGGCCTACTGCGCCCGGCCGGGTCAGGGGCCGGGCGGCAGCGGAGCTCAGCGGGTGGCGCCGGCGCGCTGGGTGGCGGTGAAGGTGAGCTCCAGCTCGCTGGACTGCGCCTTGAACGCGTCCCCGGCCGACGCCGGGAGCGCCATGGTGACGGCCAGGTGGTCGGTGGCCTTGGCGGTGAGGCTGGCCGGGGCTTCCAGGTCGGCGGTCCGGACGACGGGGCCGGCGGCGAGCAGCGTGCGCTCGGTGCCGTCGCAGGTCAGGTCGCTGGTCCAGGCCACCGAGCAGGAGCGCACCGACATCTGCAGGCCGTTCACGGTGTCGGTGTCCAGCAGGCTGGAGGCGGTCGCCTCGGTCGTGAGGGCCACGGAGGCGAGCGCCGAGTCCCCGTCGTTGACCAGGTTCACCGCGCGGGTGACCGACGCGCCAGGCGTGACGCCCTCGAAGCTGAACGGCACGGTCGCCGAGCCGTCGCCGGCGGTCAGGTTGATCGAGACGACGCCGGACTCGACGGCGACCTCGGCCGGGTTCGTGCTGTCGGTGAAGGCACCGAAGGTGCCCAGACCGGCGACGACGGCGGCCGTGCCGACGACCCCGACGGAACCCAGGATGCGGGCGGCGGTCGCCCGGCGGGCGTTGCGGGCGGTGGTGCGACTGGCGTTCACGGTGCTCCTCGGGTCGGTGCGAGTCGGGGGCTCTCCCGCCGACAGCGCCGACTCTGGGCGGCCAACCGCACGCCGGACCGCAGGGAACCGCAAGAGAGCCGCAAGACCGCCACCCGCCCCGCGGCGTCCCCCGACCGGGTGAGGCCCGGGCCGGACGGCGACAGTCCGGGGCCCCGGGCGCCGACGACCCCCAGGTGACAGTCTCCGCACCGGGCGACGCGGTGCCCGCGCCCCGGCGCCGCCGCGGCCGGCACGCCGCGCCCGAACGGCTGGGCGACGTCCTGCTGGACCAGGGGGCGCTGACCGAGGAGCAGCTGGGCGAGGCCCTGGAGCACCAGCAGCGCGTCGGCGCACCGCTGGGCGCGATCGTGCTGGCCCGCGGCTGGATCACCCGCCGCCAGCTCTACGTGGCCCTGGCCGAGGTGTGGGACGCCGACCTCGCCTTCGTCGACCCGGTCGAGGTCGACGAGGAGCTGGCCCGGCTGTTCCCCGCGGCCATGCTCGCCCGCGAGGTGTGGCTGCCGCTGCGCGTGGAGCGGGACGACGAGGACGAGCTGCAGGTGGTCGTGGCCACCGCCGGCCGCCCGTCGGCGCACATCGCCGAGGAGGTGGTGCAGCGCACCGGCATCCGCCGCGTCCGGCAGGTGGTCACCACCGACTGGGACGTGCAGCGGGCCCTGCGCACGGTCTGGCGCGAGGAGCTGGTGCACGACGCGGTCACCTCGCTGGCCGAGCGGCGGCCCGACGAGTCGGCGTCCACGGTGTTCGTGCGCAAGCAGGTGGTCGGCGCCGTCCTGGCGGTCGCGGCCCTCGTCGTCGGCGCCGTCCTGGACCTGCCCACCACCCTGGTCGTGCTGGTCGCGACGGTGAACGTCGCCGTCGCCCTGGCCGTCGGGGCCAAGGCCGTGATCAGCACCGTGGGAACGGCCTGGGAGACCGTCGAGCAGGTCACCGACGAGGAGGTCGCCGCGCTCGACGAGCACGACCTGCCCGTCTACACGATCCTCGTCCCGGTCTACAAGGAGGCGGGGATCGTCGGCCTGCTGATGCGCAACCTCGCCGACCTGGACTACCCGCGGGAGAAGCTGGAGATCCTGCTCCTGCTGGAGGAGGACGACCCGGAGACGCTGCAGGCCGCGCTGGCCGCCGCCCCGCCGGACCTGGTGCGGATCGTCGTCGTGCCGCACTCGCTGCCCAAGACCAAGCCCCGGGCGTGCAACGTCGGGCTCGCCTTCGCGCGCGGCGAGTACGTGGTCATCTTCGACGCCGAGGACCGGCCGGACCCCGACCAGCTGAAGAAGGCGATCGTCGCCTTCGACAAGGGCGGGGACGACCTGGTCTGCGTGCAGGCTGCGCTGAACTACTTCAACGCGCGGGAGAACCTGCTCACCCGGATGTTCACCCTGGAGTACTCCTCCTGGTTCGACTACACCCTGGCCGGCCTGGACAAGCTCCGGCTGCCGATCCCGCTGGGCGGCACGAGCAACCACTTCCGCACCGACCTGCTGCGCGACCTCGGCGGCTGGGACCCCTACAACGTCACCGAGGACGCCGACCTCGGCATCCGCGCCTCCGCCCGCGGCCACCGCGTCGCCGTCGTCAACTCGACGACGTACGAGGAGGCCAACATGGCCGTCGGCAACTGGATCCGGCAGCGCAGCCGCTGGATCAAGGGGTACATGCAGACCGTCCTGGTGCACACCCGGCACCCGTGGCGGCTGCTGCGCAGCGTCGGCCCCCGCCAGACGGCCGGCTTCGCACTGCTCATCGGCGGCACCCCGCTGATGTTCCTGGCCACCCCGTGGCTGTACGCGCTGATGGTCGTGGAGCTGATCCGGCCCGGTGCGCTGGTGCCCACGCTGCCCGAGTGGCTGGTCCAGGTCAGCTTCGCGAACCTGCTGCTGGGCAACGGGGTGATCATCTACCTGTCGTTGCTGGCCGGGTTCAAGCGGCGCACGTACGGCCTGGTGCCGTTCGCGCTGCTCTCCCCGCTGTACTGGCTGCTGCACTCGATCGCCTCGTACAAGGCGCTGTGGCAGCTGCTGGTCAACCCGTTCTACTGGGAGAAGACGAACCACGGGCTGTCCAGCCACGTGCAGGCCGACGACACGCCTGCGCTCGACGGCCCCCGACCGGAGGTCCGCGCATGAGCGCGCACCCGTTCGCCGGCACCCGGCCCGGCGCCTCGCCCGCCGAGGCGGCGAGCTTCGCCGAGGCCCGCGCCCGGCTGGCCACGACCGCGGACCTCCCCCAGGTCCGCATGCGACGGGTGCTGGTCACCTGCGCCGTCGTCCTCGCCGTGCAGACCGCGGCGCTGCTGGCCACCGACCGCAGCTGGGACGAGGTCCTGGTCCCCGGCTACGTGATCCTGATGGCCACCTTCGGCGTGGTCTTCGTGCTGGCCGCGGTGACCGTGGCCGGCTTCGCCGCCGGGGCGGCCGCGGCCGGCCTGGTCGTGCTCCACCAGGCCAGCCTCCTGCCGCTGCTCGGCGGCGCCGCTGTGCTGGCGCTGGCCTGCGGCTTCGCGCCGGGCTGGGCTCGGGTGGAGGCCTGGCAGGCCACCCGGTCCCGGTCGCTGACCGCCGAGGAGGAGGCAGCCCTCGCCCAGCGGGCACTGTCCGGCGACCGCAGCCGGTTGTGGACCCGCGGCGTCCGGCTGCGCACCTACTGGCGCGCCGACCGGGTGCTCGCGGCGTTCCTCGTGCTGGGCTTCCACCCGTCGTTGGCGGCCTTCTCGCTGTGGTTCATCGACTGGAGCAGCAACCGCTGACCTCCGGTCAGCGGTTGCCGAGCACCTCGGCGAGGACCGGCACCAGAGCGGCGAACGCCTGGCCGCGGTGGCTGCGGGCGTCCTTCTCCGCCGGCGTCAGCTCCGCAGAGGTCAGCTCCAGCCCCTCCGGCACGAAGACCGGGTCGTAGCCGAACCCGTTGGTGCCCCGCCTCTCGCGGATCACCGCCCCCCGCCACTCGGCGCGCAGCACGTGCTCGGTCCCCTCGGGGGTGACCAGCGCGGCGGCGCAGACGAACGCCGCGCCGCGCCGCTCGTCGGGGACGTCGGCGAGCTGGCCGAGCAGCAGGGCGGTGTTCGCGTCGTCGTCGCCGTGCCGGCCCGACCAGCGGGCGGACAGGATGCCGGGCATCCCGTTGAGCGCGTCGACGGCCAGGCCGGAGTCGTCGGCCACCGCGGGCAAGCCGGTGTACCGGACCGCCTCCCGCGCCTTGAGCAGGGCGTTCTCCTCGAACGTGGCTCCGGTCTCGGGCGCCTCGGGGTACTCGGCGACGTCGCGCAGCCCGAGCACCTCCACCCCGGGGACGGCGGTGGTCAGCAGCCGCTGCAGCTCGGCGAGCTTGCCGGCGTTGCGGGTGGCGAGCAGCAGCTGGGTCATGCCGACAACGCCACCTGCTGGGCCAGGGTCAGCTCGGCGCAGCCGGCGACGGCGAGGTCGAGCAGGGCGTCGAGGGTCGGCCGGTCGAAGACGGCGCCCTCGGCGGTGCCCTGCACCTCGACGAAGCCGCCGTCGCCGGTGCAGACCACGTTCATGTCCGTGCCGGCCCGCACGTCCTCCTCGTAGGCGAGGTCCAGGCGGGGCTCGCCGTCGATGACGCCGACGCTGACCGCAGCCACCGAGTTCGGCAGCGGGGTGCTGCTGGCCAGCTTGCCGCGCTCGCCCAACCAGCCGACCGCGTCGGCGAGGGCCACGTAGGCGCCGGTGATGGCGGCGGTGCGGGTGCCGCCGTCGGCCTGCAGGACGTCGCAGTCCAGCGCGATGCTGTTCTCCCCGAGGGCCGCCAGGTCGATGCTGGCGCGCAGCGAGCGGCCGATCAGCCGGCTGATCTCGTGGGTGCGGCCACCGATCTTCCCCTTGACCGACTCACGGTCGCTGCGGGTGTGGGTGGCGCGCGGCAGCATCGAGTACTCGGCGGTCACCCAGCCCAGGCCGGAGCCACGGCGCCAGCGCGGGACGCCCTCGGTGACACTGGCCGCGCACAGCACGCGGGTGCGGCCGAACTCGACCAGCACCGAACCCTCGGCGTGGTCGAGCCAGTTGCGGGTGATGGTCACCGGGCGGAGCTGGTCGGCCGCGCGGCCGTCGGGGCGGGTCACGTGACGGCAGCCTAGTTGGGGGCGTGGTCCGACGCCCGACGCCCGTTCCTCCCCCGCGTCCCACGCTCCTCGGCTCCTTTCCACGTGCTGCGGCGCGTGGGAGGCAGCTGAAGAGCGTGGGCTCCTGCCGGCGACGGTCCGACAGCGGGCGTGCCACCCTCTGCGCATGCGATCCGAGCTGCGAGCCGTCCGGACCGGGGGCGTGGCCTCCGTCGTCGACCTGACCGACGAGTGCGCGGAGTTCGTCCGCTCCGAGGGCGACGGCCTGCTCCAGGTGTTCGTGCCGCACGCGACCGCCGGCATCGCGATCATCGAGACCGGCGCCGGCAGCGACGACGACCTGCTGGCCCAGCTGGACGAGCTGCTCCCCCGCGACGACCGGTGGCGCCACAAGCACGGGGCCGCCGGGCACGGCCGGGACCACGTGCTGCCCGCGTTCGTCCCGCCGCACGCCACCGTGCCGGTGCTCGAGGGCCGCCTCGCGCTGGGCACCTGGCAGCGGATCTGCTTCGTCGACACCAACGTCGACAACCCGTCGCGGCACGTCCGGTTCAGCTTCCTGGCCGGCTGAGGCCACCTCCGGCGGGTTCCGCTCCCGCCCCGCGGTGGCCGGCGTTGGGAACGTCGTCCGGGTGCGGCACGATGCGCAGCATGACCGAGACCGGCCCCGTCATCGACACGGCACCCGTCCGCCTCGCGCCCGGTGACCCGGCGCCGGAGTTCACCCTCCCCGACGCCGACGGCACGCCGGTGTCGCTGGCGTCCTACCGCGGCCGGCGGGTCATCGTCTACTGCTACCCGGCGGCGCTGACCCCGGGCTGCACCACCCAGGCGGTCGACTTCACCGCCGCCGCCGGCGACCTGGCCGAGGCGGGGCTGGAGATCATCGGCATCTCCCCCGACGCCCCGGAGAAGCTGCACCGCTTCCGCGAGCAGGAGTCGCTGTCGATCACCCTGCTGTCCGACCCGGAGAAGCAGGTCCTCACCGCCTACGGCGCCTACGGCCCGAAGAAGCTGTACGGCAAGGAGGTCGTCGGGGTGATCCGCTCGACCTTCGTCGTCGACGCCGAGGGGCGGATCGAGAAGGCCGCCTACAACGTGAAGGCGACCGGGCACGTGGCCAAGCTGCGCCGCGACCTCGGCATCGCGTAAGGACCCCGCGGGGCCGGCCCTGTCCAGGGACCGGGAGACCCTGGTCAGCCGGGCCCGGCTCGGGCAGGGTCGTGTCATGAGCGATCAGATCGGCGTCACCGGACTGGCTGTCATGGGTGCGAACCTGGCCCGCAACCTGGCGCGGCACGGCCACCAGGTGGTGCTGCACAACCGCAGCAGGGGGCGCACCGACGCCCTCGTCGAGCAGCACGGCAGCGAGGGCGACTTCGTGCCCACCGGCTCGATGGCCGAGTTCGTCGGAGCCCTGCAGCGGCCGCGCAAGGTGATCATCATGGTGCAGGCCGGTGCGGCCACCGACGCCGTGATCGACGAGATCGCCCCGCTGCTGGAGGCGGGCGACGTGCTGATGGACGGCGGCAACGCCCGGTTCACCGACACCATCCGCCGCACCGAGGCGCTCACCGCCCGGGGCGTCCACTTCGTCGGCACCGGGATCAGCGGCGGCGAGGAGGGCGCGCTCCACGGGCCGAGCATCATGCCGGGCGGTTCGGCCGAGGCCTACCAGCTCGTCGGCCCGCTGCTGGAGTCGATCGCCGCCGTCGTCGACGGTGCGCCGTGCTGCACGCACGTCGGCGAGAGCGGTGCCGGCCACTTCGTGAAGATGGTGCACAACGGCATCGAGTACGCCGACATGCAGCTGATCGCCGAGGCCTACGACCTGCTGCGCCAGGGGCTGGGGCTCTCGCCCGCGGAGATCGGTGACGTCTTCGCCTCGTGGAACGAGGGCGACCTGGACAGCTACCTGATCGGGATCACCGCCGAGGTGCTGCGGCACACCGATGCCCGGACGGGCAGGCCGTTCGTCGACGTCGTGCTGGACGAGGCCGAGCAGAAGGGCACCGGGCGCTGGACGGTGCAGTCGGCGCTCGACCTGGGGGTGCCGGTGAGCGGCATCGCCGAGGCGGTCTTCGCCCGGGCGCTGTCCGGGCACCGCGAGCAGCGGCAGGCCGCTCAGCGGGTGCTCCCCGGACCGGGGCGGGAATGGGACGAGCAGGTCGCCGACCGCGACGCGTTCATCGAGTCGGTCCGCCAGGCGCTCTACGCGTCGAAGGTGGTCGCCTACGCGCAGGGGTTCGACCAGATCACCGCCGGCGCCCTCGAGCACGGCTGGGACATCGACCGCGCCGCGCTGGCCAGGATCTGGCGGGGTGGCTGCATCATCCGCGCGACGTTCCTCGACCGGATCGCGGAGGTCTACACCGACGAGCCCGACGTCACGACGCTGCTGACCAACGACTACTTCCGCGGCGCGGTGAGCGAGGGGCAGGAGGCGTGGCGGCAGGTCGTCGCCGGTGCCGCGCGGCACGGGGTGCCGGTGCCCGGGTTCGCCAGCGCGCTCGCCTACTACGACGGGCTGCGGGCCGAGCGGCTCCCGGCGGCGCTGATCCAGGGACTGCGCGACCTCTTCGGCGCGCACACCTACCGCCGGGTGGACGCCGAGGGCTCGTTCCACACGATGTGGGGCGAGGACGGCCGCGAGGTCAGCGCCTCCTGACGGCGCGGTCGTCCGGGTGGCCCGCCGGCGGGATGCCCCGACGCCCGCGCAGTGCCAGCAACATCGGGTGATCTCACTGGGGCAGGTCGTCCTCGGGGTGACCGACCTGGGCCGCGCGGTCGCGTTCTGGCGGCAGGCCCTGGGGCTGGAGCTGATCGAGGGCGGCTTCGGCGGCTGCAGCACCGTGCTGGCGCCGGCCGGGGACCCCGCCGCGGGCCCGAAGCTCGCCCTGCAGACCAGCGTCACGGCACCGCAGTCGCACCCCCGGCTCCACCTCGACCTGCACGTCCGCGATGCGGCGAAGCAGGTCACCGAGGTCGAACGGCTCGTCGCGCTGGGGGCCGCCCGGGTCGACTGGGACGGCTACCCGGACGACCCGGACTTCGTCGTCCTGGCCGACCCCGACGGCAACCTGTTCTGCGTCGTCGACCTGAGTCACGACGCCGGCTGATCAGCCGGGTTGCTCCTGGGCGCGGGCCCGCGCCCGGCGCCTGCCCTCCTGCATCGCCGCCACCCGGGCCACCGGGATGGCGTGCCCCTCGGCCACCAGGTCCGCCGGCAGCCGCTGCGGCGCGGGCAGTGCGGCCGCCCACGGGTCGCCGTCCCCGAACCGGTCCCGCGCGGTGCGCACGGTCACCTCGCCGGGGCGGACGTCGTCCAGGTCGTCCCACGCCACCGGCGCCGACACCGGCAGCCCGGGTCGCGCCCGCGGGCTGTAGGCGACCGCGACCGTGCCCCGCCCCGAGCGGGTGGAGTCGACGAAGACCCGTCCACCGCGCTCGGCGACGACGTAGGCGGTGGTCGCCACCGAGGGGTCCAGCCGCTCGGTGCGCTCGGCCAGCGCCCGGGTGGCCGCGGCGACGTCGTCGGGCGGGGAGCCGTGCACGGGGACGACGACGTGCAGCCCGGTCGAGCCACTGGTCTTCACCGCTCCCGCCAGCCCGGCGTCGGCGAGCGCCCGCCGGGCCAGCCGCGCCACGGCGACGACGGCGGCGAAGTCGGCGCCGTCCGGCGGGTCCAGGTCGAGCACCAGCCCGGTGGGCTCCGCCTCCCCCACCCGGCCGAAGGGCACGTGCAGCTCCACCACCCGCTGGTTGGCCAGCCACAGCAGCGTCCGGCGGTCCTCGCACAGCACCTGGTGCACCTCGCGGTGCGCGCGGTCGGACCAGGTCGGCACCGTGCGCACCCAGTCCGGGGCGCCCTTGGGGACGTCGCGCTGGATGAACGGCGCCGCGCCGGGCCGCACCCGCGTGACGGTCAGCGGCCGGCCGGCCAGCAGCGGCACCAGCCGGTCGGCGAACGCGTCGTAGTGGTCGACCAGGTCGCGCTTGGTCACCTCGAGCCCGTCGCCCAGCGGTGAGTCCAGGCTGCTCAGCCGGACGCCGTCCCGCTCCTCCTCGGCCACCCCGTCACCGTGCCGTGCGACGGCAACCAGGGCAACCCACCGGCCCCTGCCGTCGGCCCCGTCCGGAGGCTCACCCCGAGCCTGCGAGGGGTGAGCGGGACGGGGTCCTTCCGCTATATGTCGTGGACGGCGGCGTGCCGGGCGAGCTCGCTGTTCGGGAACACCGCGCGGGCGGCGGCCAGCTGCCCCTCGGCGTCGACCCAGGCGGGCACGTGGGTGACCAGCAGGCGCCCCACCCCGGCGGCGGCCGCATGCTCGCCGGCCTGCCGGCCGGTGAGGTGCAGGCCGGGTGGCAGGTCGGGGCCCTCGGCGTAGGCGGCCTCGGCCAGCAGCACGTCGGCGCCGCGGGCCAGCTCCACCACCGCCTCCGACGGACCGGTGTCGCCGGTGTAGACCAGCGAGCGCCCGCCCGCGGTCAGCCGCACCGCGTAGCACTCCACCGGGTGGGCGGTGCGCGCCGTCGTCACCTCGAACGGCCCGATCGTCCAGCTGCCCGGCCCGACCGGCGTGACGTCGAAGACGTCGTCGATCGCCCCGCCGTCGGGGTCGTAGGCCGTGGCCAACCGCCGGTCGGCGCCCACCGGCGCGTACAACGGCACGGCCCGGCCGTCGGACTGACCGGAGTAGCGGTGCCAGACGATGAAGGGCGCGGCGTCCAGGCAGTGGTCGGCGTGCAGGTGCGACAAGTAGACGGCGTCGATCTCCGTCGGGTGGCGCAGCCCCTGCAGCGCACCGAACGAGCCGTTGCCCAGGTCGAGCAGCAGCACGAACTCGTCGTGCTCGACGAGGTAGCAGGATGCCGGCGAGTCCGGACCGGGAGCGCTCCCCGCGCAGCCGACGACGGTGAGCCTCACGCCGCCTCCCCCGCGCGAAGCACGCTGTCCACCTCGGGGCCGAGGAAGCGGCGGCCGAGCCGGGCGAAGGGCTCGGGGTCGCCGGTGGCCAGGAAGCGGTGCACCGGCGGCGCCCCGTCGGGGTCGCGCAGCAGGTCGGTGCGGGTGAGCACCCGGTACACGTCCTTGGCCGTCTCCTCGGCACTGGACACCAGCGTGACCTCCTCGCCCAGCACCAGCGACAGCACGCCGGTGAGCAGTGGGTAGTGGGTGCAGCCCAGCACGACCGTGTCGACCCCGGCACCCAGCAGCGGGTCGAGGTAGGCCTGCGCCAGCCCGACCAGCTGCCGCCCGCTGGTGACGCCGCGCTCGACGAAGTCGACGAAGCTGGGGCAGGCGGCGCTGGTGACGGTGAGCTGGGGGGCGGCGGCGAACGCGTCCTCGTAGGCGCCGCTGGTGATGGTCGCCTGGGTGCCGATCACCCCGATCCGCCCGTTGCGGGTGGCGGCCGTGGCGCGGCGCACCGCCGGCAGCACCACCTCCACGACCGGGACGTCGTACCGCTCACGCGCGTCGCGCAGGCAGGCGGCGCTGGCGGAGTTGCAGGCGACGACGAGCATCTTCACGCCGGCCTCGACCAGGTCGTCCATCACCGCGAGGGAGTGCCGGCGCACCTCCGCGATCGGCAGCGGACCGTAGGGGCCGTGCGCGGTGTCGCCGACGTAGCGGACCGACTCGTGCGGCAGCTGGTCGAGCACCGCGCGTGCGACGGTGAGCCCGCCCACCCCCGAGTCGAAGATGCCGATCGGGGCGTCGGCGAGGGAAGCGGTGCTCATGACGGAGCCAGGCTAACGGCCGGTGCCGACGGTCGGGCTCAGGGGCGGCGGAGCAGCGCCGCGGCCGGCAGGTGCAGCCCGGTCCCGGTCCAGCGGGCGCCGGTCAGGTCCCGGACGACGGCGGGCGCGGCGGTCTGCAGCGCCGGCTCGCCGATGCCCAGCACGGTGCAGCCGGCCGCCAGGCCGGCGGCCACCCCACTGGGGCTGTCCTCCAGCACGATCAGGTCGGCGGGGTCGATCCCCAGCCGCACGGCCCCGGTGCGGTAGGGCTCGGGGTCCGGCTTGCCCGCGGCGACGTCCTCCGCGGTGACCAGCACCTCGGGCGGGTCGATCCCGGCACCGCGCAGGCGGGCGGTGGCCAGCTCGCGGACGCCGGAGGTGACGACCGCCCACGGGACGCCGGTCAGCTGCGCCACCAGGTCCAGCACACCGGGCACGGCCGCGGTCGACTCGGCGCCCTCCAGCTCGAACCGGGTGATCGTGGCGACCGACCCGGCCACCACGTCGGCCGGCACGAACAGCGCGACGGTGTCCGCAGCGCGGCGGCCGGGGACGGCGGCCATCACCTCGTCGGGGTCGAGGTCGAGCTCCTGCGCCCAGCGGCGCCAGGAGGTGACGACACTGGTCTCGGAATCGACGAGCACGCCGTCGTTGTCGAACAGCAGCCCGCGCGCAGGCAGTACGACGGGGCCGCCGTCCGGTGACGTGTCGGAGAGGCCCCCTGCACGGGAGCCCTCGTTCAGGCCCACAGCTGCCCCTCCAGCGCGGCAGTGGCCTCCTCCAGGGTGCCGGCGTAGGCCCCGGTGGAGAGGTACTTCCAGCCGCCGTCGCAGACGACGAACACGATGTCGGCCTTGCGGCCGGCCGCGACCTCCTTGTCGGCGACGCCGAGCGCGGCGTGCAGGATCGCGCCGGTGGAGATCCCGGCGAAGATCCCCTCCTTCTCCACCAGCTGACGGGTGCGGTGCACCGCGTCGTCCGGGCCCACGGAGAACCGGCCGTCGAGCAGCTCGGGGTCGTAGAGCTCGGGGATGAAGCCCTCGTCGATGTTGCGCAGCCCGTAGACGAGCTCGCCGTAGCGCGGCTCGGCGGCGATCACCTGGACGCCGGGCTTGTTCTCCCGCAGGAAGCGCGAGACGCCCATCAGCGTGCCGGTGGTGCCCAGGCCCGCGACGAAGTGGGTGATCGAGGGCAGGTCGGCGAGGATCTCCGGGCCGGTGCCGGTGTAGTGCGCCTCGGCGTTGGCCGGGTTGCCGTACTGGTACAGCATCACCCAGTCCTCGTGCTCCGCGGCCAGGCCCTTGGCGACGGCGACGGCCTGGTTGCTGCCGCCGGCGGCCGGGGAGCTGATGATCTGCGCGCCGTACATCTCCAGCAGCTGGCGCCGCTCGACGGAGGTGTTCTCCGGCATCACGCAGATCAGCTTGTAACCGCGCTGCCGGGCCACCATCGCCAGGGAGATGCCGGTGTTGCCGCTGGTCGGCTCCAGGATGGTCGCCCCCGGCCGGAGCTTCCCCTCCTTCTCCGCCGCCTCGATCATCGAGATGGCGGCCCGGTCCTTGATCGACCCGGTGGGGTTGTGGTCCTCGAGCTTGGCCCACAGCCGGACGTCCGGGGTGGGCGACAGCCGCGGCAGCCCGACCAGCGGGGTGTTGCCGAGGCTCTCGACGAGGGAGGAGAAGCGGGCCATGGGAGCTCTTCCGGGAGACGGGGTGGGAGTGCTGGGCTCAGCTCACGTGCGCAGAGCGCACGGCAGGCCGCTCAGCAGCCGCCGGCGACCGCCGGGAGGATCGTCACCGAGTCGCCGTCCTTGACGGCGGTGTCCAGCGCACCCGTGAAGCGCACGTCCTCGTCGTTGACGTAGACGTTGACGAAGCGGTGCAGCTTGCCCTCCTCGGTCACCAGGCGGCCCTTGAGGCCCGGGTGCTGCGAGTCGAGGTCGTCGACGAGCGCACCGAGGGTGTCGCCGGACCCCTCGACGGTCTTGTTGCCGCCGGTGTGGGTGCGCAGGATGGTCGGGATCCGGACCTCGATCGCCATTGCTCTCAGACTCCTCGTGGATGGGTGCTCGTGCGGTGGGGGTGTTCGGACGTGGGTGCACCAGCGCCGCGCGGGCGCCGGGGTGCGGCTGCTCGGGGCAACGACGCACTGCGGCCCGGGATTCCGGCCGCGGCCCCGGACGGGGGTGAGCTGGGGCTCAGTCGTAGAGGACGGTCGTCGGCGAGTGGCCGAACAGGCAGGACTCGACCATCAGGAGTCGACGACCTCGACGTCCTCTTCACTGACCGCGCCGTCGACGATCCGGAAGCTGCGGAACTCGACGTCGTCGCCGGCCAGCCCGGTCTGCGCGCCGTGCTCGCGGGTGGAGACCAGCACGTAGTGCGCCTCCGGCTCGGAGGCGTAGCTGATGTCCGTGCGCGAGGGGCGGGCCTCGGTGGCGGTGTGCGAGTGGTAGATGACGACGGGGACCTCGTCGCGGTCGTCCATCTCCCGGTACAGCTTCAGCAGGTCGCCGCTGTCGAACTCGTAGAACGTCGGCGAGCGCGCCGCGTTGAGCATGGGGATGTGCCGCTCGGGGCGGTCGGAGCCCTCGGGCCCGGCCACGACGCCACAGGCCTCGTCCGGGTGGTCTGCCCGGGCGTGGGCCACGATGGCGTCGTAGGTCGCGCGGTCGATGCGCAGCACGCGGCCATCCTAGGCCGACGGTTCCCGCGCGGGTCCCGGCCCCCGCTCCCGGGTGACCCGCAGGGGAACGGACTGGGCCGCGCGGGTGGCCGACCGCTAACGTCCACCCTCGTGGTGATCGAGGTGCTGATGGCGGCCGGCGTGGTCCTGGTGCCCCTGCCTGCGCTGGTCCTCGGCAGCATGCGGCTGCTGCACCGCAGCGGCCGGGCGACCGACGAGCGCAGCGACCGGATCGAGCTGGTCCTGCTGGTCCTCGGCCGGCTGATCGGTCTGGTCCTGCTGGCCGCGCTCTCCGCGGTCACCCTGGTGGCCTGCATCGGGGCGATCGCCCGCGACGTGCAGGTGCACAGCCTGGTCTACGTCTTCTTCGTCGCCGACCTGCTGGTGGCCATCCTGGTGCTGCTCACCGTCGGCCGCCTCGTCCGGCCGCCAGCGCGTCGACGAGGGAACCCTGCACGGCGGTGAGCCAGTAGTAGACGGCGAGCTGCTGCTCCTCCTCGCCGCCGGCGTCCTCGGGCGGCTCGGTGTCGGCGGTGACCCCCAGTCGGGTGCCCAGCGCGAGCCGCAGGTCGTTGCTGGTGCGCAGCCAGGCGCGGGCCTGCTCGGCGTCCAACCGGACCTCCCCGCCGTCGGGTGGCAGGGTGGCGCGGACGGTGGCCAGGTCGTCGGCCTTGCCGGTGCGCAGCGCGGTCTCGGTGAGGTCCCGGTAGTCCGCGGCGATCTCCGGGTCGTCGACGTTGCCCGGCGGGAGCAGGCGCTCGACCACCGGGTCACCGCCGGTGTCG
Source organism: Modestobacter sp. SYSU DS0290 (assembly GCF_054050955.1). Classification (NCBI taxonomy): domain Bacteria; kingdom Bacillati; phylum Actinomycetota; class Actinomycetes; order Geodermatophilales; family Geodermatophilaceae; genus Modestobacter; species Modestobacter sp. SYSU DS0290. Next base: position 161,548 of record NZ_JBJHAI010000002.1, on the reverse strand, counting down.
GTGCGGTCGGCGGACAGCAGCTGCTCCAGCTGGTCCAGCAGCAGCGCGAGGACGCCGGCTTCGGCATCGACGAGCCGGGCCACCACCTCGTCCCCCTTGCGACGGAACGGCCTCATGCCCCGCCTCGCTCAGGCATCGCGCTGGTACGTGGCCCACAGCCCGTAGGCGTGCAGCCGGTTGGTGTCGTGCTCCATCCGCTCCCGCGGGCCGGAGCTGACGATCGCCTTGCCCTCGTGGTGCACCTGCAGCATCAGCTCCGTCGCCGTCGCCTCGTCGTAGCCGAAGAGCTCCTGGAGCACGAAGGTCACGTAGGTCATCAGGTTGACCGGGTCGTCCCAGACGATCGTCACCCAGGGGCGGTCGAGCTCGGACTCCTCCCGCGACGTCGTCTCGGGCGTCCGCACGGGCGCGAGGGGTCCGGCCACGTGATCACTCTAGGACGCCCACCCCGGGCGGCCCACTCGACCGGGACCTATCGTGCCTGTCCATGCCGCCGACGCCGCAGCTGAGCCCTGCGCTGCTCACCGACCGCTACGAGCTCACGATGCTGGCCGCCGCCCTGGCCGACGGCACCGCCGACCGGGACTGCGTGTTCGAGGTGTTCGCCCGCCGGCTGCCGCACGGCCGGCGGTACGGCGTCGTGGCGGGCACCGGCCGGCTGCTGGAGCAGCTGGCGGACTTCCGCTTCGGCGAGGCCGACCTCGCCGCGGTGCGCGCCCAGGGGATCGACGACGCCCGGCTGCTGGCCTGGCTGGCCGACTTCCGGTTCACCGGGGACGTCGACGGCTACGCCGAGGGCGAGCTGTACTTCCCCGGTTCCCCGGTGCTCACCGTCCGGGCGCCGTTCGGCGAGGCGGTGCTGCTGGAGACCCTGGCCCTGTCGATCCTCAACCACGACAGCGCGATCGCCTCCGCCGGTGCCCGGATGGTGGGCGCCGCCTGCGGCCGGCCGTGCATCGAGATGGGCTCCCGGCGCACCCACGAGGAGGCCGCGGTCGCCGCGGCGCGGGCGGCCGCGCTGGTGGGCTTCTCGGCCACCTCGAACCTCGCCGCCGGAGCCCGCTACGGCGTCCCGACCACCGGCACCAGCGCGCACGCGTTCACCCTGCTGCACGACGACGAGGCCGCCGCCTTCCGCGCGCAGCTGGACGCGCTCGGCGTCGGCACCACGCTGCTGGTCGACACCTACGACGTCGAGCAGGGCATCCGCACCGCGATCGACGTCGCCGGCCCCGGCCTGGGCGCCGTCCGGCTGGACTCCGGCGACCTCACCGTGCAGGCCACCCGGGCCCGCGAGCTGCTGGACTCACTGGGTGCGACCTCGACGAAGGTGATCGTCACCAGCGACCTGGACGAGTACGCGATCGCCGCCCTCGCGGCCGCTCCGGTCGACGGGTACGGGGTGGGCACCTCGCTGGTGACCGGCTCGGGCTCCCCCACCGTCGGGATGGTCTACAAGCTCGTCGAGCGGGACGGCGTCCCGGTGGCCAAGAACTCCGAGGGCAAGCGGTCGGTGGGTGGCCGCAAGCGCGCCGTCCGCCGGCACGACGCGGACGGGACGGCAACCGCCGAGGTGGTCACCTCCGGTCCGGTCGAGCCGCGGGACGGCGACCGTGACCTGCTCGTGCCGCTGGTGCGCGGCGGGCAGGTGGTCGACCCCCGCTCGCCTGCGGACACGCTGGCCGCGGCCCGCGACCGGCACCGGGAGCTGCGCGAGACGTTGCCGGCCGAGGCCTTCTCGCTGATGCGCGGTGAGCCGGTCATCGACACCGTCACCGAGTGAAGAAGGACCCCGTCGCCCCCCTGGCCTCACTCCGCTCGGCCCGGGTCCCTGCGACGCGGCCGTTCCATCAACTCACCGGGCAGGATGGGGGGATGACTCGAGCCCTGGTCGTCGTGGACGTGCAGAACGACTTCTGCGAGGGCGGCAGCCTCGCGGTCGCCGGCGGTGAGGCGGTGGCCCGGGCGGTGAGCGCGCACATGGCGGAGGCCGGCTACGCGCACGTCGTGGCCACCCGGGACCACCACGTGGACCCGGGCGCCCACTTCGCCGAGCAGCCGGACTTCCTGGAGACCTGGCCGCGGCACTGCGTCGTCGGCACCCCCGGCGTGGAGCTGCACCCCCGGCTGGACCGCCGGCCGATCGAGGCGGTCTTCGACAAGGGCGAGTACGCCGCTGCCTACTCCGGCTTCGAGGGGACCAGCGACGGCGTGGGCCTGGCCGACTGGCTGCGCGCCCACGACGTCGACGAGGTGGACGTCGTCGGCATCGCCACCGACCACTGCGTGCGGGCCACCGCCCTGGACGCCGTCGCCGCCGGGTTCAGCACCCGGGTGCTCCTGGACCTGACCGCCGGCGTCTCACCCGCCAGCACCGAGGCCGCTCTGGAGCAGCTGCGCACCGCCGGCGTCCAGCTCGAGGGCGAGGTCCACCGCGCCGGCTGAGCCCGGCGCCCGGGCGCCCGGGCGTCACACCGCGTCGAGGACCTCGTCGCGGGTGAAGCCGAGCACCTGCAGCACGGAGTCGAGGTAGGGCTGGTTGAGCGCCGCGTGGGCCTGCTCGCGGACGAACGGCTTGGCGTTGAACGCGATGCCCAGGCCGGCGGCGTTGAGCATGTCCAGGTCGTTCGCGCCGTCGCCGACGGCGACGGTCTGCTCCAGCGGGATGCCGTGCTCGGCGGCGAACCGGGCGAGGGCCCGCGCCTTCCCGGCCCGGTCGACGACCTCGCCGACCAGCCCGCCGGTGAGCCGGCCGTCGGTGACCTCGAGGGTGTTGGCCGCAGCGAAGTCCAGTCCGAGGGACTCGGCCAGCGGGTCGGTGATCTGGGTGAAGCCACCGCTGACGATGCCGCAGCGGAAGCCGAGCCGCTGGAGGGTGCGGATCAGCGTGCGCGCCCCCGGGGTGAGCACCAGGTGCTCCCGGACCTCGTCGAGCACCCCGGCCGGCAGCCCGGCCAGCACGGCCACCCGGGCGCGCAGGGACTGCTCGAAGTCCAGCTCGCCGTTCATCGCCGCGGCGGTGATCCGGGCGACCTCGGCGGCCCGGCCGGCCCGGGCGGCGAGCTCGTCGATCACCTCGCCGCGGACCAGGGTCGAGTCGACGTCGAGCACGATGAGCCGCTTGCTGCGCCGCGCCAGCCCGATCCGCTCGACGGCGACGTCGGTGCCGGTCTCGGCGGCGACGGTGGCCAGCGCCGTGCGCAGCTCGGTGGGCTCGCCGCCGGAGACGGTGAGCTCGAAGCTGGTCACGGGGTAGTCCGAGAGCCGGCGGATGGCCTCGATGTTGCCCCCGACGCCGGCGATGGCCTGGGCGGCGCCGGCGACGGCGGCGGGCGGCACCGGGCGGCCGAGCACGGTGACGTGGTGGCGGGCGGTCCGCGAGGCGCCGCCGGCGCCACCGGAGGGCTCGACGGTGATCTGCACGCCGGTCTGCCGCGCCACCTGGTCGGCCAGCGGGCGGATCAGCCCGGCGAGGTCGTCGGGGTCGGTCACCTCCCCGACCGGGCCCACGAACACGCCCAGGACGAGCTGCCCGTGCACGACCACCTGCTCGACGTCGACGACCTCGACCGGGGTGCCGACCTCGGCCAGCGCGGCGAAGAGCGCCGCGGTGACGCCGGGGCGGTCTGCGCCGGTGACGGTCAGCAGGGCCCCGGGTCGGCTGTCCGGGGACGCCCCGGGCGGCGTGGGGGTGGTGGCGCGGTCGGTCACCGGGACATCGTGCCGGATCGCCCCGGCCGGGTCGCGCGGTGCCCTGGCACGCCGACGCCCCGCCAGCCGGTCGGCTGGCGGGGCGTCCGTGGCGTCACCCTGGGTCCGGCCCGGGTCAGCGCGTGAGGAGCTCGAGCTCCTCGGTCACGTCGGGTCCTTGTCGGCCGGACCCTGCCGGCTGCCACCGGTGAGCCCGGCCTCGCTGGCGTAGGGCTGGTGGCCCTTGCCGGCGTGCGCCTCCATCTGCAGCCGCTCCGCCAGGTGCGGGTAGTGCAGCTCGAACGCGGGACGCTCGGAGCGGATCCGCGGGATCTCCACGAAGTTGTGGCGCGGCGGCGGGGACGAGGTGGCCCACTCCAGCGAGTTGCCGTGGCCCCAGGGGTCGTCGCGCAGCGCCAGCCGGCCGTGCTTCCACGACTTGACGACGTTGTAGACGAACGGGATCACCGAGGCGCCGAGGATGAACGACCCGATCGTGGAGACCGTGTGCATCCAGGTGAAGTCACCGCCGGCGTCGGTGCCCAGGTAGTCGGCGTACCGGCGCGGCATGCCCGCGTTGCCCAGCCAGTGCTGGATGAGGAACGTGGCGTGGAAGCCGATGAAGGTCAGCCAGAAGTGCAGCTTGCCGACCCGCTCGTCCATCATCCGGCCGCACATCTTGGGGAACCAGAAGTAGAGCCCCGCGTAGGCGGCGAACACCACGGTGCCGAAGACGACGTAGTGGAAGTGGGCGACGACGAAGTAGCTGTCGTTGACGTGCCAGTCCAGCGGCGGGCTGGCCAGCAGCACCCCGGTCAGACCACCGAGCAGGAAGGTGATCAGGAAGCCCATCGAGAACAGCATCGGCGTCTCGAAGGTGATCTGCCCCCGCCACATGGTGCCGATCCAGTTGAAGAACTTGATGCCGGTGGGGATGGCGATCAGGTACGTCAGGAAGGCGAAGAAGGGCAGCAGCACGGCGCCGGTGGCGAACATGTGGTGCGCCCACACCGCCAGCGACAGGGCGGTGATGCCGATCAGCGCGAAGATCATGCCCTTGTAGCCGAACAGCGGCTTCCGGCTGAAGACCGGGATGACCTCGCTGATGATCGAGAAGAACGGCAGCGCGATGATGTAGACCTCGGGGTGACCGAAGAACCAGAACAGGTGCTGCCACAGCATCGGCCCGCCGTTCTCCGGCGTGTAGATCTGCGCCCCCAGGTGCCGGTCCGCCAGCAGCGCCATCAGCGCCGCGGTCAGGATCGGGAAGGCCAGCAGGATCAGGATGCTGGTGGTCAGCGCACCCCAGGTGAAGATCGACATCCGGAACATCGTCAGCCCCGGGGCGCGCAGGCAGACGATCGTCGCGATGAAGTTGACGCCACCGAGGATGGTGCCCAGACCGCTGACCGCGAGGCCGGCGATCCACAGGTCGCCACCGGCACCCGGGCTGTGCGCACCGGTCGACAGCGGGGTGTAGGCGTACCAGCCGAAGTCGGCGGCGCCACCGGGGGTCAGGAAGCCCGAGACCGCGATCATCGACCCGAAGAGGAACAGCCAGTACGAGAAGGCGTTCAACCGCGGGAAGGCCACGTCGGGAGCGCCGAGCTGCAGCGGCATGATCAGGTTCGCGAAGGCGAAGAACATCGGCGTCGCGAAGAACAGCAGCATGATCGTGCCGTGCATCGTGACCAGCTGGTTGTACTGCTCGGGCGAGAGGAACTGCAGCTCGGGCCGGGCCAGCTCGCCACGCATCAGCAGCGCCATGAAGCCACCGACGAAGAACCAGATGAACGCCGTGACGGTGTACATCAGGCCGATGGTCTTGTGGTCGGTGGTGCGCAGCAGACCCAGGAGCCGCGACCCCTTCTCGGCCTCGTGGGCCGGACTGGGCCGGCTCACGATCGGGGCGGGTGCGATCGTCACGCCCGGAGCTTAGACGGTCCGGTCTCGGCCGACGCGACCGGAGAGGCACTCGGTGCGGCGCGCCGCGGCGGCCCCCTCCCGACGGGTCCGGCGGCGCCGATCACCTCCGGCGCCGGCCCCACCGGACGTCGTCGGATCCGTCCTGGTCAGGACCGCGGCGGACCGGTGCGAGGCGTTCGCCCGATCAGGTGACGCGGACGGGAGCGACCGGTCGCACCGGTTTGGCACCCAGACCCGGCGGGCACTGATGATCTTGCGCCGGACGTCCCGGCGCCGGCGGTCGCGCCGTGTCACCGGAGGTCACCACCGTGCTCTGGAACATCATCGTCCTGATCGTGATCGGCGCCATCGCCGGCTTCATCGCCCGCGCGGTCATCCCCGGCAAGCAGTCCATGGGGATCCTCGCCACCATCGTGCTGGGCATCATCGGGTCGCTCGTCGGGAACCTGCTCGGCAGCCTGATCTTCCACGGCGAGTTCGAGATCGGCCCGTCGGGCATCATCGGCTCGATCATCGGCGCCATCGTGGTGCTCGGCATCTACGTCGCCGCCACCAGCAAGAACCGCCGCGTCACCCGCTGACGCCCGCCCGCGACGACGCGGGCAGCACCGCCGCACGACGAGGGCCCGGCCACCGCGGCCGGGCCCTCGTCGTGCGATGCGGGCCCCGTCCTGCTCAGCCCTCGCCCGCTCGGGCGGAGCCTCCGGACGGGGCCGGACCGACCGCCCAGGTGGTGACGTCGACGGCCACCGGGACCCGCACCGGCTCCGCCAGCGCGGCCACCCGCCCGGCCAGCTCCCCGGGTGCCAGGTGCCGCGCGTGCGGCCCCATCCCCACCAGCGTGCGCACCGCCGCGTGGTCGAGCAGCAGCTCCTCCCGGTGCCGCGATGCCCCGACCGGCTGCAGGTGCGGCTCGAGCGCGGCGGCCAGCCGGTCGGCCTTCGCCGGGTCGACGGTGAGCAGCCCGAGCGGCCCGACCAGCGAGGCCAGGTGCTCGGCGGCCGGGGTGACCACGACCAGCCGGCCGCCGGGCCGCAGCACCCGCGCCGTCTCGGCCCCGTTGCGCGGGGCGAAGACCACCAGCACCCGGTCCACGGCCGCGTCGCGCACCGGCCACCGCGACCAGCTGTCGGCCACGACCGCCATCGCCCGTGGGTGCGCGCGGGCCGCCCGGCGGGCGGCGTAGCGGGAGGCGTCCAGCACCACGCCGACGGCGTCCGGGGCGCGCTCCAGCACGCCGGCGAGGTGCGCACCGGTGCCACCACCGGCGTCCAGCACGGTGCGCACGGGCGGCCCGGCCAGGGCCGTGTCCCCGAGCGCCGCGGTGATCCCGGCGTAGTGGCCGGCGGCGAGGAACGCGGCCCGGTCGGCCACCATCTCGGCCGAGTCGCCGGCGAAGGGCGTCCCACCGGGGGGCAGCAGGGTGACGTGCCCCTGCCGGGCCCGGTCGAACGCGTGCCCGTTCGGGCAGCCGAGCCCGGCCGGCCGCTCGTGCAGTGCCGCGCCGCAGACCGGGCAGGCCAGCAGCGCCACCGCCGCGGGCGGCAGCGGCGGCGGGGTCATGCCGAGGTCCGCGGCGGGAGCCGGTGCAGCACCACGTCGGTCAGCCGGCCGCCGTCGGCGACCCCGGTCAGGTAGGTGGCGTGCGGCTGCCGGCGGCGGTCGGTGGGCGAGCCGGGGTTCAGCAGCCGCAGCCCGGTGTCGGCGGTGGTGTCCCAGGGGATGTGGCTGTGCCCGAAGACGAGCACGTCGGCGTCCGGGAAGCGCTTGGCGCAGCGCTGCTCGCGGTCCCTGGCCGGGCCGGTCTCGTGGACGACGGCGAACTGGACGCCGTCGAGCTCGATCCACGCCTCCTCCGGCAGCCGCTCGCGCAGCACGCCGTGGTCGTTGTTGCCGACCACCCCGACCAGCAGCCGCGAGCGCTGCTCCAGCTCGTCGAGCAGGGCGACGTCCACCCAGTCGCCGGCGTGGAACACCACGTCGGCCGCCTCGATCGCCGTCCACAGGGAATGAGGCAGGTCACGCGCGCGCTTCGGGACGTGCGTGTCGGAGATGAACACCACGGAAACCGCCACGACTGCATCGTCGCAGCCCGCTACCTTCCCTCCGGCCGACGCATCGGCCGACCGGTACGAACGATTGAGGACGACGACGTGAGCGACACCTCCCCCACCTCCGCGGACGTGGGGATCACCCCGAACTCCGAGCCCTACCCGAAGCGGTGGCTGGCTCTCGCGGTCATCGCGGTGACCGTCCTGATGGTCATCCTCGACGCGACCATCGTGAACATCGCGCTGCCCGCGGTCTCCACCGACCTGGACATCAGCCCGGCGTCCCAGCAGTGGATCGTCACCGCCTACACCCTGACCTTCGGCGGCTTCCTGCTGCTGGGCGGCCGGATCGCCGACTTCTGGGGCCGCAAGCGCACCTACCTGGTCGGCGCAGCCGGCTTCGCGGTCGCCTCCGCCCTGGGCGGCTTCGCGCCCAACGAGGAGCTGCTGTTCGCCGCCCGCGCCCTGCAGGGTGCCTTCGGCGCCCTGCTCGCGCCTGCGTCCCTGGCGCTGATCACGGTGCTCTTCACCGACGCCAAGGAGCGCGCCAAGGCCTTCGCCGTCTACGGCGCGATCGCCGGTGGCGGCTCGGCCGTCGGGCTGCTGCTCGGCGGGGTGCTCACCGAGTACGCCGACTGGCGCTGGTGCTTCTGGGTGAACGTGCCGGTGGCGATCATCGCCATCGTCGCGGCGATCCCGGTGGTCCCGGAGAGCAAGGCCCCCGGTGAGACCAGCTACGACATCCCCGGCGCCGTGCTGATCACCCTGGGCCTGGCGTCGTTCGTGTACGGCTTCACCCGGGTGGCCGAGGCCGCCCAGGCCAACGCCGACACCGGCAGCACCGAGAGCGGCTGGACCAACGGGCCGGCGCTGACCTTCATCGCCGTCGGCGTGGTGCTCGTCGCCGCGTTCGTCGTCCTGGAGCTGCGGGTGCGCAACCCGCTGCTGCCCATGCGACTGGTGCTGGACCGCAACCGGGGCGGCGCCTACCTCACCTCGACCCTGGTCGGCGCGGGGCTCATCGGCGCGTTCTTCTTCCTGAGCCTGTACTTCCAGCAGGTGCTGGACTACACGCCGGTCGCCGCGGGCTTCGCCTCGCTGCCGACGACGCTGGGCGTGCTGATCTCCGCGGGCGCGGCCAGCGGTCTGGTGCCGCGGGTCGGCCCGAAGCCGCTGATGGTCGTCGGTGGGCTGCTCGCCGCCGCCGGGCTGTTCACCATGTCCTTCCTGGACGTGGACACCTCGTTCTGGGCGCTGGCCTTCCCCGGCCAGCTGCTGCTGGGCCTGGGCCTGGGCTTCACCTTCGTGCCGCTGTCCAACCTGGCGCTGATCGGCGCCGGGGAGCACGACGCCGGTGCCGCCAGCGCGCTGCTGAACGCCACGCAGCAGGTGGGCGCCTCGATCGGCACAGCGCTGCTGGCGACGCTGTCGGTAGGTGCGATCACCGCGGCGGTCACCGACGCGGTCACCGCCGGCCAGGACCCGACCGACCCGGCCGTCGGACTGGCCGCGCAGGTGGAGGGCTACACCACGGCCTTCACCTGGGCCTCGGTGCTGCTGGTCATCGGTGCGCTGGTCTCCGCGGTGCTGATCAAGGCCACCAAGGAGGACCTGCCCACCGGACCGGAGGCGATCGTCCACGCCGGCTGAGCCCCGGCGCGCCTCGACGGCGCCCGTCTCCCCTCGGGGAGGCGGGCGCCGCTGTCGTCCCTCGACCAGTTGTGCCGGCCGGTCGGCCGGGTCGAGCATCGCCGCACGACGGTCCGGCCTGCCGCGTGTCGGGTCTGCGGGTGGACCGAGCGCGTCTGCCCGCGGGACGCGGCGCTCCCCCTGCTGCGGCGCAGCGCCCCGGACTGGCAGTCCTTCGCGGACCGGGCTGCGAACCTCGCCGCACGGCTCGCCGCGCCGGGGACGAACGCTGGACGCCCTCGCCGACCGGGCGCCGCCTCAGTCGTGGACGGGCGCCTCGTGGTCGGAGTGCCCGGCCGCCTCCAGCTGGAAGGTGCAGTGCTCGAGGTCGAAGTGGTCACCCAGGCACGCGCACAGGGCGTCGAGCACCCGGCCGCCGTGGCCCTCGGCGAGCACCTCGTCGGTGACGACGACGTGGGCGGACAGCACCGGGAGGCCGGAGGTGATCGTCCACGCGTGCAGGTCGTGCACCTCGAGCACGCCCGGCACCCCGAGCACGTGGGTGCGCACGTCGGCGAGGTCGACCCCCCGCGGCGCGGCCTCCAGCAGCACGTCCAGCGCCTCCCGCAGCAGCGACCAGGCCCGGGGCAGGACGAGCGCCCCGACGGCGAGGGAGGCGACGACGTCGGCGCCGGTCCAGCCGGTGGTCCAGATGACGACGCCGGCGACGATGACCGCGACCGAGCCGAGCGCGTCACCGAGGACCTCGAGGTAGGCGCCGCGGGTGTTCAGCGACTCCCCCTGACCGCGGCGCAGCAGGGCGAGCGAGCCCAGGTTCACCAGCAGGCCGAGGACGGCGACGCCGAGCATCCAGCCCGAGTGGATCTCCGGCGGGTTCCCGATCCGGCGCACCGCCTCCACGACCACGTAGCCACCGACGAGCAGCAGCAGCAGGCCGTTGGCGACGGCGGCGAGCACCTCGATCCGCTGGAGGCCGAAGGTGCGCCGGCCGCGGGCCGGCCGCTGGGCGAGGGTGACCGCGGCGAGCGCCATCCCGATGCCGAGGGCGTCGGTGGCCATGTGGGCGGCGTCGGCCAGCAGGGCCAGCGACCCGGACAGCAGGGCGCCGACGACCTCGACGACGAAGACGCTGCCGGTGAGGGCCAGCACGAGCGCCAGCCGGCCGCGGTGGGCAGCCGACACCGTCCCTGCGGCGTGCCCGTGGGCGTGCCCGTGGCTGTGCCCGTGACCCATCAACGCCCTCCCGGCCGGTCGAACTGCTGACATGCACGATCCCGCATGTCAGGCGTTCACGCCAGCACCGGCCCCCCGTCGAGAGGCGGGGGCAGCTCCTCAGACCTCGACGCCGCGGTCCCGCAGCCAGGGCAGCGGGTCGATCCGCTCGCCGTCCAGACCCCCGCGGTGCACCTCGAAGTGCAGGTGCGGCCCGGTCGACTGGCCGGTGTTGCCGAGCAGGGCGATGGTGTCGCCGGCCCGGACCGTCTGCCCCTCGGAGACCAGGATCTCCTGCATGTGGCCGTAGACGGTGACGTCACCGTCGGCGTGCTGGACGTAGACGGCCAGCCCGAAGCCGCTGGCCGCACCGGCGCGGATCACCACGCCGTCCATGACCGCGTACTCGGGGGTGCCCAGCGGCGCAGCGAAGTCGATCCCGGCGTGCAGCGTGCCCCACCGGTAGCCGAAGCCACTGGTCAGCCGCGCACCCTGGACGGGCAGCACGGCCTTCGGGCGGGCCGCCTCGGCAGCGGCTGCGGCCGCGGCCTCGGCCGCCTCGGTGGCGGCCCGGTCGGCGTCGGCCTGCGCCTGGGCGGCGGCCACCTGGGCGTCCTCGCGCTCGGCACGGGTGGCCACCAGGTCGCGCAGCCGGGAGGTGGCGGCGTCCCCGGTGATCGTCGGGCGGTCGGACTCCGTCAGCCCCAGCTCCTCCGCGACGCTCACCGGGCCGTCCGCGGCGGCGTGCGCGGGCTGAGCGGTCGGTTCGCCGGCCGCGGTCAGCGCGAGACCGGCGGCGCCGACCAGGGCCGCGGCCAGGTAGAGCGCGGGACGGCGGGCCGGCTCCGGCGGGCGCCCGTGGCGGGCACCCCGGCCGGCGGCGACGGCGGCGACGACCTCGCGCGGGGCCAGCGCCGGCTCACCGTGCTCGGCCGCGTCGGCGAACTGCTCCGCCACGCGGTCGTCGGCGACCTCCGCCGTCACCGGCAGGGGCCAGGTGTCGGACACGGCGGGCACGGTGCGGCGGGCGGGGCCCACCGGGAGCGGCCAGCCGGCGGTCAGCGAGGCCGCGGAGAGCTCCAGCTCGGCCCCCAGGGCGACGAGCTCCAGGGAGGCCACGGAAGGAGCTGCGGCGGCGGTGCGGACCAGCCGGAGGACGGGCGCCTCCGGGAGCACCTCGGGGCTCGCGGTCGACGGGCCGGCGGTGGAGCTGCCGGCGGTGCCGATGCGACTGCGGCGCATCGTCCCGTCGTCGTCGAGCCGGGCGAGATGTTGCGGGTCCAAAGCACCAGTCTTCCGTCGGGGTCAGGGCGACGCCCCGCCCGACGGAGGAACCGACTGGCGAGGCGCGGCGCCCATGAAAACACGTCGTGACCGGTTCGTGATGTGCTCGGCGGGGTAGGCACAGGCGGTCAAGTGGCCAGGGTCACAACAATGCTTGCCAAATATGCACCCTGAGTCACGTCAGGACTGCTTGCGGGTCATGCGTCGAACGCGCCGTGAGGGGTAGGTGCGAGGGACATCACGCCCCTCGATCAGGTCGCCGGCACGTCCGCGACCGGTCCGGGGCCTCCCGAGCCCGAGGAGTTCACGCATGCGCGCAGTGACCTGGCACGGCCGGGACGACGTCCGGGTGGACACCGTCCCCGACCCGACCATCACCGAGCCGACCGACGTCATCGTGGAGATCACCTCCAGTGGCATCTGCGGATCGGACCTGCACCTGATCGAGGTGATGGCCCCGTTCATGACCGTCGGCGACGTGCTCGGCCACGAGCCGATGGGCGTCGTCCGCGAGGTCGGCCCCGGCGTCACCGAGCTCAAGGCCGGTGACCGGGTCGTCGTCCCGTTCAACGTCTCCTGCGGCACCTGCTGGATGTGCTCCCAGGGCCTGCAGAGCCAGTGCGAGACCACGCAGAACCGCGAGCAGGGCTTCGGCGCCTCGCTGTTCGGCTACACGAAGCTCTACGGCCAGGTGCCCGGCGGCCAGGCCGAGTACCTCCGGGTCCCCTTCGGCAACACGCTGCCGATCAAGGTGCCCGAGGGCCCGGCCGATGACCGGTTCGTCTACCTCTCCGACGTCCTTCCCACCGCCTGGCAGGCCGTGCAGTACGCCGGTGTCGTGCCCGGCGGGTCGGTGCTGGTGCTGGGCCTCGGCCCGATCGGGGACATGGCGACCCGGATCGCCAAGCACCTCGGCGCCTCCGCCGTCTACGCCGTCGACACCGTGCCGGAGCGGGTGGCCCGCGCCCGGGCGAACGGGATCGACGTGCTCGACTCGACCGACCAGGCCGACGTGGTGGCCTGGGTGCGCGACCAGACCGACGGCCGGGGCCCGGACGCGGTCATCGACGCCGTCGGCATGGAGGCGCACGGCTCGCCGGGCGCCCGGCTGGCGCAGAAGGCCAGCGCCCTCGTGCCGGACGCGATCATGGAGAAGGTCATGCAGGTGGCCGGCGCCGACCGGCTGGCCGCGCTGAACACCGCGATCGAGGCGGTCCGCCGCGGCGGCACCATCTCCATCTCCGGCGTCTACGGCGGCGCCACCGACCCGCTGCCGCTGATGCGCATCTTCGACAAGCAGCTCGAGCTGCGCATGGGCCAGGCCAACGTGTGGCGCTGGGTGCCGGACATCCTGCCGCTGCTCACCGACGCCGACCCGCTGGGCGTCGATGGCTTCGCCACCCACCACGTGCCGCTGGAGCAGGCGCCGCAGGCCTACGAGACCTTCCGCCAGAAGCAGGACGGCGCGGTCAAGGTGCTGCTCACCCCCTGACCCTGCGCGACCACCCCGGGCCGGTGCGCGGCTGCTGCCGTGCACCGGCCCGGAGCGCGCCGGACGACGTGACGAGCCTCATGGGCACGCGGGGGCGGGATCCGGCGGCGGATGCCGTTGGGTCGGGGAGGACGCCGTCGTCCCCTCCCCTTCCCCGGCACCACCTCGAGGAGCCCACCCGTGCCCCGCGCCCTGCTCGCGCTCGCCATCGGCGCCTTCGGCATCGGCACCACCGAGTTCGTGGTGATGGGGATGCTCCCCCAGGTCGCCGAAGGGCTCGACGTCTCGGTCTCCGCCGTCGGGCTGCTCATCTCCGCCTACGCCATCGGCGTGGTGATCGGCGCCCCCACCCTCACGGCGCTCGGCGTGCGTTTCAGCCCGCGGCAGACCCTGCTGGGCCTGATGGTCCTGTTCACCGTGGGGAACGCGCTCTCCGCGCTCGCCCCCGACTACCCGACCCTCGTGGCCGCCCGGGTCTTCACCGCGCTGGCGCACGGGTCGTTCTTCGGGGTCGGCGCGGTGGCCGCGCGGCGGCTGGTGCCCGCCAACCGGGCCTCCCAGGCCATCTCGCTGATGATCGTCGGCCTCACCCTGGCCAACGTCGTCGGTGTCCCGCTGGGGACCCTCCTCGCTCAGCAGCTGAGCTGGCGGCTGGTCTTCGGGGTGGTCGCCGGGCTGGGCCTGGTCACCATCGCCGGGTTGCTCGCCTGGATGCCGCCGGTCTCCGGGGAGCGCGCGGACCTGCGCAGCGAGCTGGTCGCGTTCCGTCGCCCCGCGGTCTGGCTGGTGCTGGGGGTGACCACGATCGGCTGCGCCGCCATGTTCGCCGTCTACAGCTACATCAGCCCGATCCTCACCGAGCTGGCCGGCCTGCCCGAGAGCTGGGTGACCCCCGTGCTCGCCGTCTTCGGGGTGGGCGCCACCGTCGGCACCCTGATCGGCGGCCGGCTCGGCGACCGCTGGGGCATGGCGTTCGTCACCGGGGTGCTCGCCACGGCCGCCGCCCTGCTGGTGGCCTTCGCGTTGCTGGCCCGCTTCCCGGTGGCCGCGATCGTGCTGACCGTGCTGTTCGGCACCGCCACGTTCTCCCTGGGTCCGGTCCTGCAGAACCGGGTGATCGAGGTGGCCCGGGTGCCGGGCGGCAGCCTGGTCTCCGCCGCCAACCAGGCGGCCTTCAACGTGGCCAACGCGCTGGGGGCCGCGTTCGGGGCCGCCGCGCTCTCGGCCGGCCTGGGCTACACGGCACCGATGTGGGTGGGCGTCGGGCTCGCGCTGGCCGGCGCGGTCATGGCCCTCGTCGCGGCGGTCCTGGACCGCGTCCGGCCGAGCTCGGGATCCGCCACCGCGGAGGCGCGACAGCCGGTCCTGGGCGGCTGACGTTCAGCGACGCGGCTCCCGGGTAGGCGGCGGACATGACAGTCCCCACCGCGGAGAAGTCCGGCCAGTTCACCCTCGGCGACCGCACGGTGCACCGCATCGGCTACGGCGCCATGCAGCTCTCCGGCCCGCACGTCATGGGCCCGCCGGCCGACCGGGAGGGCGCCGTCGCCGTCCTGCGCCGCGCCGTCGAGCTCGGCGTCGACCACATCGACACCAGTGACTACTACGGCCCGCACGTCACCAACGAGATCATCCGCGAGGCGCTGCACCCCTACCCGGAGCACCTCACCCTCGTGACCAAGGTGGGCGCCCGCCGCACGCCCGACGGCGAGTGGCCCGAGGCGCTGTCCCGCGACGAGCTGCGCCAGGCCGTGCACGACAACCTCGACCACCTCGGCGTCGAGGCGATGGACGTGGTGAACCTGCGGATGCCCGGGTTCGCCGAGCCGGTGCAGCGCTCGCTGGCCGAGCCGATGGAGGCCCTCGCGGAGCTGCAGCAGGAGGGCCTGGTCAAGCACATCGGGGTGAGCAACGTGACCCCGCAGATGTTCGCCGAGGCGCAGGGCATCGCCCCGGTGGTGTGCGTGCAGAACCACTACAACCTGGTGCACCGGGCCGACGACCCGATGATCGACGCGCTGGCCCGCGAGGGCGTCGCCTACGTGCCCTTCTTCCCGCTGGGCGGGTTCAGCCCCATCCAGTCCGCGGCGCTGGAGACGGTGGCGCGTCGGCTGGAGGCCACCCCGATGGAGATCGCGCTGGCCTGGCTGCTGGCCCGATCCCCCAACCTGCTGCTGATCCCCGGCACGAAGTCGGTGGCCCACCTGGAGGAGAACCTGCGGGCGGCGATGCGGGTGCTGGGGCCGGTGGAGCTGCAGGAGCTGGACCGGATCGGCGGCTCGGGCGACCCTGACGTCGACCTCTGACCCCGCCGTCGGCCGACGCCGAGTGAGCAGTTCCGGTCGCCGACACGAGCGGACACGCCGTCCGCGACGACCGGGACCGCTCACTCGACCGGCGGCGCGCGCCGCCCGCGTCGGGGACCGGTCGGCCCGGGTTCAGCGGGCGCGCTGGACCCGGGCCTCGTCGAACACCGGCTCGTCGGCCTCGTACACCCGCCCGTCGGCGCCGAAGACGACGAACCGGTCGAAGGTCCGGGCGAACCAGCGGTCGTGGGTGACCGCCAGCACCGTCCCGTCGAACGCGGCCAGCGCCGCCTCCAGCGACTCGGCGGAGAGCACGTCGAGGTTGTCGGTGGGCTCGTCGAGCAGCAGCAGCGTGGCGCCGGACAGCTCCAGCAGCAGCACCTGGAACCGCGCCTGCTGCCCACCGGACAGCGACCGGAACAGCTGGTCGCCCTGGGCGGCGAGCCCGTACCGGCGCAGCGTGGCCATCGCCCGGCCGCGGTCGACGCCCGGGCGCCCTGGTTCGCCGTGCCAGAGCAGGTCGACGAGGGTGCGGTCGAGCCACTCGGGGTGGGCGTGGGTCTGGGCGAAGAACCCGGGGACGACGCGCGCCCCGAGCCGCCAGCTCCCGGTGTGCGCGACGTCCTGGCCGGCGAGCAGCCGCAGGAAGTGCGACTTCCCCGCCCCGTTGGACCCCAGCACCGCCACCCGGTCGCCGTAGTCGACCTCCAGGTCGAAGGGGCGCATCAGCCCGCTGAGCTCCAGCTGCTCGGCCACCAGCACCCGCACCCCGGTGCGGCCACCCTGCAGGCGCATCGTGACCTGCTGCTCGGACGGCGGCGCCGGCGGGGCACCGGCCGCCTCGAACTTGGCCAGCCGGGTCTGCATCGCGTGGTAGGTCGACGTCATGGCCGGGGAGTTCTTCGCCTGCTGCTGCAGCGTGCGCACCAGCTCGACCAGCCGCTCGTGCTCCTCGTCCCAGCGCTTGCGCAGCTCCGCCATCCGCTCGTGCCGCGCGGTGCGGGCCGCGGGGTAGCCGGCCCAGTCGCCGCCGTGCACCCACGCCGTCCCGCCCTCGACGGTGACCACCCGGTCGGCGACCCGGGAGAGCAGCTCCCGGTCGTGGCTGACGAACAGCACCGTCTTGCGGGTCTCGCGCAGCCGCTCCTCCAGCCAGCGCTTGCCGGGCACGTCCAGGTAGTTGTCCGGTTCGTCGAGCAACAGCACCTGGTCGGGTCCGCGCAGCAGGCACTCCAGCGCCAGCCGCTTCTGCTCCCCGCCGGACAGCGTGGTCAGCTCGCGGTACTTGCACCCCTCGTAGGGGACGCCGAGCGCGGCGACGGTCACGGTGTCCCAGGTGACCTCGACGTCGTAACCGCCGACGTCGCCCCACTGGGCCAGCGCATTCGCGTAGGCCATCTGGGTGGGCTCGTCGTCGCGCTCCATCATCGCCAGCTCGGTGGCCTCCACGGCGTCCCACGCCCGACGGACCGCGGCGGGCGCGAGGTCGACCAGGAACCGCTGCACGGTGGTGTCGTCGCGGACCGAACCGATGAACTGGCGCATCACGCCCAGCCCGCCGACCAGGGCGACCGAGCCGGCCTCCGGGGTCAGGTCCCCGCTGATGATCCGCAGCAGCGTGGTCTTGCCGGCGCCGTTCTCCCCGACCAGCGCGGCACGGGCGCCCTCGCCGACCCGGAAGGAGACGTCGTCGAGCAGTACCCGCCCGTCGGGGAGGGTGTGCCGGATCCCGGTGACGTCCACGTAGCCCACGCCCGCCATCGTGCCGGGCCGGGCAAACCGGTTCCCGGCCGGTTCAGCCCGGAGCGCGCAGCCGCTGGCGGGCCAGCCGCTCGACCAGCTCGGGCAGCGCCCCCGCCGGCGCGCCGCTGAGCTGCGTGCGGGCGTCGCGGACGATCGCGGTCACCGTCGCCGGCGGGCGGCCGGCGAACTCGCGGACGAGCCGGTCGACGGCCTGGCCGACGGCGGGGTCGGTGGGGTCGGGGAGCGGGGAGGGAACGGACACCGGCGGACCTCCGCGGGTGGTCGGTGACGCCGCCGCGAGAGCGGGCGACGCGCGTGCCGGTCCACCGTGCACCCGTCGCCGGCCGACACGCCAGGGCCGGACGTCCCGCACGGCAGGGGGTGGGCAGGGGGGCCGCCGCGGAGGACGATGTCCGGGGTCGTGTTCTCCGTCGGCGGAGGTGGACCGTGCCCTTTCGAGACCGCACCGAGGCCGGGCGGCGGCTGGCCGCCGAGCTGGGCCACCTCGCCGGCGCGGACGTCGTCGTCCTGGGCCTGCCGCGCGGCGGCCTGGTCGTGGGCGCCGAGGTCGCCACCGCGCTGCGGGCCCCGCTGGACGTCGTCGTGGTCCGGCGCATCCCGGTGCCGGGAGCAGCCGAGGTCGCGATGGGCGCGGTCGCGGAGGGCGGCGCGGTGGTCCGCGAGGAACGGGTGACCGAACGGGCCGGGGTGACGGCCGGGGAGTTCCGCGCGGCGCTGGACCGCGAGCAGGCCGAGCTGGCCCGGCGGGTGCAGCGGTTCCGGGGCCTGCGCCCGCGGCTGCCGCTCGCCGGGCGCAGCGCGGTGGTGGTCGACGACGGCATCGCCACCGGCGCGACCGCCCGCGCGGCGTGCGCGGCGGTCCGGGCCTGCGGCGCGACCCGGGTGGTGCTGGCCGTCCCGGTCTGCGCGCCGGGCGCCGCCGCCCGGTTGCGGACGGCGGCCGACGAGCTGGTCAGCGTGGAGACCCCGGACCCGTTCCGCGCGGTGGGTGACGCCTACCAGCGCTTCGATCAGGTCACCGACGACGAGGTGGTCGATCTGCTGCGCCGGGCGGTGGCCGACCGGGTGGGGGCCGCCGTCCGCCCGGGGCGGGGCTCAGCCCAGCAGGAGTGAGAACAGGGTGGCGCCCACCCCGAGCACCAGGGCGACGACCAGCACCGTCGCCACGATCCGCCGTCGCCGGTCCGCCTCGGGGCCGTTGGCCCCACCCATGCCCATCATCCCCGGGACGCTACCGGCGGCGGGCCCGGTGCGGGGCCCGGTCGGGTGGGGGTCAGCCGACGGCGAGCGGGTCCCGGCGGGCCCGCAGGTGCTCCCCCACCGTCACCGGCCGGTGCCGGCTGGGTCCGGCGGCCGGGGTGGGCACGGTCCGCACCTCGGCCAGCGGGTCGGCGGCGGCAGATCGACCAGTGGCACGACCGTCATCGCACGCCCTCCCCGGTTGGGTCGCCGACGACGCCAGGGCCGCGCCGTTGCCTCCGGATGACGTCGGCGTGACAGTGCGCCAGGGTGGACGGGTGCCCGTCGCACCCACGGTCCGCCTGGTGCCCTTCGAGGCGGAGCTGCTGCCCCGCGTGCTGCCGTGGTTCGACCACCCGGAGGTGCAGCGCCGGCTCGGCGGCCGGTCCTGGCCCGCGCGGGAGTTCGCCCTGCGGACCGCGACGCGCGACGAGGAGGTCCGCGGCGCCCGCGTGCTGCGGGCGCACAGCTTCGTGGCCCTGGACGAGGACGGCGCCCCGGTCGCGCAGATCGGCGGCGACGTCTACGACCGCTGGACCATCTGGGACCCGGTCACCGAGCGGATCACCGCCACCCACGACGGCCGGGCCATGGGCGCCGCCTACGTGGTGGCCCCGCAACGGTGGGGCCGGGGCTTCGGTTCGGCGACCCTGCGCGCCCTCCTCGACCGCGACGAGCTCGCCGACGTCGAGCAGTTCGTGCTGGGCATCGAGCCGGACAACGCCGCGAGCCTCGGCGTGGCCGCGGCCGCCGGGTTCCGCCCGCTGACCACCGAGCCGGACGCGGAGGGCATGGTCTACCTGCACCGGCGGCGCTGATCGACCGTCCCGTCGGTGGCAGCTGCCAAGGTGCACGGGTGACCCAGGAGCTCGCACTGCTGCGGCTGGCCGCACAGCGGCTGGTCGGCCCACCCGCGGAGACACCGACGGAGGCCGTCCGCTGGCTGACCTGCGTGCAGGGTCAGGACCTGCCCGGGGCGCTGCTGTCGGTGGCGCTGCGCTCCGCGCCCGGCACCCGGACGGCGGTCACCGCGGCGCTGGACGACGGCCGCGTCGTCCGCTCGTGGCCGATGCGCGGCACGCTGCACCTGACCGCGGCCGAGGACCTGCCCTGGCTGCTCGAGCTGCTCGGCCCGCGAGTGCTCGCCGGTGCGTCCGCCCGCCGGGCGTCGCTGGGCATCACCGACGCCGAGATCGAGCGAGCGCGCGAGGTCGCCGTCGCCGCCCTTGCCGGAGGTGGCCGGTCGTCCCGGGCCGAGCTGCTCGCGGCGATCTCGGCCGGAGGCGTGCCCACGACCGGCCAGCGCGGCTACCACCTGCTCTGGTGGCTGTCCCAGACCGGCACGCTCGTGCTCGGCCCGACCGCCGACGGCGACCAGCAGTTCGTGCTGCTCGACGAGTGGGTGCCCGCGTCGCGGCGACCGGAGCGCGACGAGGCGCTCGGCGAGCTGGCGCTGCGCTTCTTCGCCTCGCACGGCCCGGCGACGGTCAAGGACCTGGTGCGGTGGGCCGGGCTGACGGTCCGCGACGTGAAGGCCGGGCTCGCGCTGGCACGGCCGCACCTGGAGTCCCTGACCGTCGCCGGCGTCGAGCACCTGATGGACCCCGCGACCCCCGACCGGCTCGCGGCGGCCCGGGCCGAGGCCGCTGGGGTGCTGCTGCTGCCCGGCTTCGACGAGCTGGTGCTGGGCTACGCCGACCGCAGCTGCACGGTGCCGGCGGCCGTCGCCGACCGGATCGTGCCGGGCGGCAACGGCATGTTCCGGGCCACCGTCGTGCACGGCGGTCAGGTGGTCGCCGTCTGGCGCACCGGCCGGGCGAAGGCCCGGGCGCTGGAGCTGGAGCCGTTCGGCGAGCTCCCCGCGGACGTCGCAGCCGCCGTCGCCGCGCGGTACGCATCGCTGCCCTGAGGTTCCCCGGTCGTTGTCCGGGGCAAGGACCGGGCCATGGAGTACACGCGTCTGGGCACCACCGGCCTGCAGGTCTCCCGGATCTGCCTGGGGATGATGAGCTTCGGCGACCCCGCCCGCGGCGGGCACCCGTGGAGCCTGCCCGAGGAGCAGAGCCGGGAGCTGATCAAGCAGGCGATCGAGGCCGGCATCACCTTCTTCGACACCGCCAACGTCTACTCGGCCGGCTCCAGCGAGGAGATCACCGGCCGGGCCATCCGCGACTTCGCCGACCGGGACGACGTCGTCCTGGCCACCAAGGTGCACGGCCGGATGCGGCCGGGCCCCAACGGCGCGGGCCTCTCGCGCACGGCGATCCTCCGCGAGCTCGACGCCTCGCTGCGCCGGCTGGGCACCGACCACGTCGACCTGTACCAGATCCACCGCTGGGACCCGGCCACGCCGATCGAGGAGACCCTCGAGGCACTGGACTCCGCGGTCCGCTCCGGCAAGGTGCGCTACCTCGGCGCCTCCAGCATGTGGGCCTGGCAGTTCAGCAAGGCGCTGCACCTGGCCGGCGAGCACGGCTGGCACCGGTTCGTCTCCATGCAGGACCACTACAACCTGCTCAACCGCGAGGAGGAGCGGGAGATGCTGCCGCTGTGCGCCGACGAGGGCATCGGGGTCATCCCGTGGAGCCCGCTGGCCCGCGGCCGGCTCACCCGCGACTGGGACGAGCAGACCACCCGGTCGGAGACCGACGAGTTCGGCAGCAAGCTGTACAACGACACCGACCGGGTGATCGTCGAGCGGGTCGCCGAGGTCGCCGAGGCCCGCGGCGTCCCCCGCGCGCAGGTCGCGCTGGCCTGGGTGCTCAGCAAGCCGGTGGTGACCGCGCCGATCGTCGGGGTCACCAAGGAGCACCACCTCCGCGACGCCGTCGCCGCGGTCGAGCTCCGACTGACCGAGGAGGAGGTCGCCCGGCTGGAGGAGCCCTACACCCCGCACTCGGTGGTCGGCTTCGCCTGAGCCGACGGGGTGGGCCCGGGGGCCGGGCCCACCCCGCTCAGGCCCGCTGCCGGGCGAGCTCGGTGAGGTCGTCGAGCACCAGGCCGGCGCCCAGCGGGCCGATGGCCAGGAACCAGCGGTCGTCGTCGACCGGCACCGCGTCGCCCCGCTGGACCGCGCCGAGCGACTGCCACAGTCCACCGGAGGTGAGCTCGGTCAGCTCCGCCGCCCCGCCCTCGCCGTACGCGGAGCAGAAGAGCAGGTCGCCGTCCGCCTGGCTGATCTCCTCCGGGCCCACCTCCACGAACGTCTCGTCGGTGCGCTGGATCTCCGGGCGGGCGAAGCCGGCGTCGGCCAGCACGGTCCCGATGAACGAGCCCTCGCCGTACAGCCGGGCCGAGCCGGTCCCGACGAACCGCACGATGCTCACCTCGAGCGCCGCCGGGTCGCCGAAGAGCGCGCCCACCTCGGTCGCCCGGTCCCGGTACTCGGCGAGCAGCTCCTCGCCCTCCCCCTGCCGGCCGAGCGCCTCGGCGTAGACGGGGAGGTTCTGCTTCCACGTCTCCCCGACGCCCTCCCCCATCACCGTGGGGGCGATCGCCTGCAGCTGCTCGTACAGCTCGGTGTGCCGCGCGGTGTTGGAGAGGATCAGGTCCGGGTCCAGCGCGGCGATCGCCTCCAGATTCGGCTCGGCGATCGTGCCCACCTCGGCGATCTCGTCGGGGTCGGCGCCGGCCTCGGCCAGGTAGCCGGGCAGCTCGGTGCTCGCGTCGGTGCGGACGGCGCCGACCGGCGTGACACCCAGAGACAGCGCGGTGTCCAGCTCCCCGGTGTCCAGCACCACGACCCGCTCGGGCACGCCGCTGATCTCCGCCTCGCCGAGGGCGTGGCCGACCGTGCGCACCTCCTCCGCCGTGCCGGAGGGGGCGTCCACCGCCCCGCTCCCGGTGTTCCCGCAGCCGCTGACCGCCAACGCGGTCACCAGCCCCACCAGCCCGGCTCCTGCCCGACCCACTCGCCGTCCCGCCATCCACGTCACCTCTCGACACCCGCCACGCGACGCGGCGGAAGGAAGGGCAGCCTAACCAAAGTAGGGCGCCGGGAGATGCGCCCCCGTCCGACGACGGCGCGGACGGCGGGAGACGATGGCGACCGTGTCCGGCTCCTCCTCCCCGATCCGCCGGCTCGCCCCGCACCTGCTCGGCCCGCCGCTGCCGGCGGTCACCTCGCTGTGGGCCACCCACCGGCGCCGGGCACTGTCGGCCGCCTTCTGCGTGACCGCGCCCCTGGTCCTCTTCGTGCTGCTCGACCGGCCGGACCTGGGATCCGCCGCCGCGCTGGGCGGGTTCACCGCCGTCTACGGCCACGCGCTGCCCTACCGGCGGCGGGCAGCGGTGTCCGCGGGGGTCGGCGTCGCGCTCACCGCCACCGTGGGTGCCAGCAGCCTGGCCGGTCCGCGACCGCTGCTGCTCGCGGTCGTGCTGGGCATCCTGGTGGCCGCCGCCACCGCCGCGACCGCGGTCTGGCGGATCGGCCCACCCGGCCCGTTGATGATCGCGCTCGCCGGCGGCAGCGCCAGCACGCTCGGCGACTCACCGACAGCGGTGGCCGAGCACGTCGCCGCGGCCGCCGGGGGCGCCGCGCTGGCGTGGGTCGTCGTGATGCTGCCCTGGCTGTGGGACCCGGCCGGACCCGAGCGCCAGTCGCTGCGCGCTGCCGACACCGCGGTCAGCGCCGTCGAGCGGAACGGTCTGGGGACGACCCGACCGGGCTCGGTGGCCCGCGCGGTGCGGGTCGCCGTCGCCGCGGTGGCCGGCGGCAGCCGGCGGCGTCCGTCGCTGCGCCGGGAGCTGGAACAGGTCGAGGAACGGTTCTTCCGGGTCCTGCCGCCGAGCGTTCCACCGCCGGACGACGGACCTCCGCCGGCCGCCCCGACGACCCCGCCGCCGCGTCGCACCGCGCCGGCCTGGGCCCCCACCGCCGCCCGGATCGGGCTGGGGGCCACCACCGCCGGGGCGATCGCCGCGCTGGCCGGGCTGCCCAGCGCCTACTGGGCGGTGAGCACCGCCGTCGCCGTCCTGCTCGGCACCGACGCCCGGCACACCCGCGCCCGCGCCCTGCACCGGGTGACCGGGACGCTGGCCGGCGTCGGGCTGGCCGCGCTGCTGTTCCAGCTGGAGCTTCCCGTCGCGGCCACCGTGGTCGTGGTGGGGCTGCTCATGCTGGCCGTCGAACTGCTGATCGCCAGCCAGTACGTGCTCTCGGTCGCCTGCATCACGCCGCTGGCCCTGCTGCTGGTGCACCTGGGCAACCCGGGCAGCAGCGGCACCGAGCTCATCACCGTGCGAGTGGCCGAGACGCTGGTCGGGATCACCGTCGCGCTGGCCGCCGGCCTCCTGCTGTTCCCGCACACCGGCAGCCGCCGGCTGCCCGGCGCGGTGACGGCCAGTCAGCAGCGCGCCGTCGCAGCCGCCGGTGCGCCGCCGGGCACCTCCGCGGACCGCGCCCTGCAGGACGCGCTGCTGGCCCAGGAGGAGGTGACCACGGCGGCCCGGGCGGAGCTGTTCGCCGCCCCCGGGGCCGATGCGTGGCGCCGCCGCGCCCGGCAGGTCGGCGACCTGGGCTGGGCGCTGCTCGGCGCGCGGGCCCGCGGCGAGCAGGAGCTGGCCGGGCAGGTCGCCGCGCGCATCCGCGCGGAGCTGGGCGGCGAGACCCCGGAGGGGCGGCCGGCCGGCTGAGTTCAGGCGGGCAGGCCGACCAGCCGGGCGGACAGGTCCCACAGCTCACGCGCCCGGACGTCGTCGGCCGCCGAGGGCAGCGTCCGGGCCGGGGACCGGTCGGCGTGGTGGCCTCCGTCGCGCCAGCCGTCGTCCGCGGTGGCCAGCCAGACCAGGGTGTCCGCGCCCTGGGCGGGGGTGCGGAAGAAGGCCCGCAGCGGGCTGCGGAACACCAGCCCCATCGCCCCCTGCGACTGCTGGGCGAAGGAGGTCGCGACGACGCCGGGCTCGAAGCTGACGGCGCTGACCTCCGGCGCCCACCGACGGGCCAGCTCCCGGGTGAACAGCACGTTGGCCCACTTGGCCCGCGCGTAGACCAGGGAGCCGGCGTAGGGGCGGGGCACCCGGGCCAGACCGGCCAGCCGGCCGCGGCGGACCCCGCCCGCCCAGTGGGCTCCCGAGGAGGTGGTGACCACCCGCGCCCGCCCGGCCCGCAGCGGCTCCTCCAGCAGCCGGGTCAGCAGGTAGGGCGCGAGGTGGTCGACCTGGAAGGTCTGCTCGACGCCGTCTCCGGTCAGCCCCGGCCGGCCGAACGAGGCGCCGGCGTTGCCGGCCAGCACGTCGATCCGCGGCAGGTCGGCGCGCAACCGGGCGGCGAGCTCCCGCACGTCGTCCAGCCGGGCGAAGTCGGCGACCGCCGTCTCCACGCCCAGCTCCGCGCTGATCGCCGCCGTCTTCCCCGGCGACCGGCCGACGGCGACCACCCGCCACCCGGCGAGGTGCAGCCGGCGGGCCGCCGCGGCCCCGATGCCGTCGCTGGCGCCGGTGACGACGGCGACCGGTCGCTGGTCGTCCGGCGGGGCGCTCAGTGCGCCCGCTCGACCACGAAGACCGGGATCTCCCGGTCGGTCCGGGTCTGGTACTCCGCGTAGTCGGGGAAGGCGGCGACCGCCCGCTGCCACCACACCGCCCGCTCCTCGCCGGTCAGCTCGCGGGCGACGCCGTCCCACACCTCGTCGCCGTCCTGGACCGTGACCTGGTCCGGGTGGGCCTTGAGGTTGAAGTACCAGGTGGGGTGCTCCGGCGCGCCGCCCTTGGAGGCGACCATGGCGTACGCGCCGTCGTGCTCGACGCGCATCAGCGGGTTCTTGCGGACCTTGCCGCTCCGGGCGCCGCGGGTGGTGAAGACGACGACCGGCTCCGTGCGGCCGGGGAGGGTGTTGCCCTCCCGCCCGCCGGTGCGCTCGTAGAGCTCCACCTGGTCGCGCACCCACTTCTCCGGACTGGGCTCGTACTCACCTTCCAGCGGCATGCCCCGACCCTAGGGCGGCGGCTCCCCCGGCGCTCGGGCACGAGCGACCGCCTCCGGCCCGGCGAGATCACCGAGGAGGACGTGCAGCGGGCGCCGGACACCGCGGGCCGGATCGGCGACGACTCCGTCCAGACCGAGCTGGGCGGCGGCGCTGGTCCACCACCGGCTCGGAGACCGGCGACCCCGCCCGGTGCGACACGTCCGCCTCGACGACCTCGGCTGAGCCCGACGGGAAGGCGCACCCCGGCCCGGGGGTTGGAGCGGCCATGACGACCATCGGACTCATCGGCGCCGGCAACATCGGCACCGCCCTCGCCCAAGCTGCCCTCGACGCCGGTCACGACGTCGTGCTCAGCAACTCCCGTGGTCCCGAGACGCTCACCGAGCTGGTCTCCGCACTCGAGCAGCGACCGGGTCGGCGGGGCAGCGTGCGCGCCGGCACCGCGGCCGAGGCCGCTGCCGCCGCCGACCTCGCGGTGGTCACCATCCCGCTGAAGAACGTCGACCAGGTCCCCGTCGAACCCCTGGCGGGCAAGGTGGTGGTCGACACGAACAACTACTACCCGCAGCGGGACGGCCGGATCGCCGCGCTGGACGACGAGTCGACGACGACCGCGGAGCTGCTGCAGGCACACCTGCCCACCTCCCGGGTGGTCAAGGCGTTCAACCACATCGGCGCCCGCGAGATCGTCGAGCACGGGCAGCCCGCGGGCACCCCGCACCGGCGGGCGCTGGCCGTCGCCGGCGACGATGCCAGCGCCAAGGAGCAGGTCGTGCGCCTCATCGACGACCTCGGCTTCGACGTCGTCGACCTCGGACCGTTGGCCGAGGGCTGGCGGATCCAGCGCGACACCCCCGGCTACGGGCAGCGCATGGACGCCGAACAGCTGCGCGCCGCCACCGCGGCCGCGAAGCGCTACCGCGACATGTGACCGCCGGCCTGCTCCTCGGCCTCGATCTGCGCGTTCCAGTCGCGCTTCTCGGCCTGCCAGCGGTCCTCCGTGCGACCCACCCGCCAGTAGCCGGAGATCGAGGTGAACTCCGGGTCCAGCCCGCGCTCGGCGCGCAGGTGCCGGCGCAGCTCGCGGACCAGCCCTGCCTCGCCGTGCACGAACACGTGGCCCCGGCCCGCCGGCAGCGGCGCGGCCTTGACCGCGTCGACCAGCGCCTGCCCGGGCTCCGCCGAGCCGCGGTGCACCCACACCAGCTCCACCCCCGCCGGGGTGGGCACGTCGTCCTGCTCCTCCTCGGGTCCGGCGACCTCGAGGAACACCAGCGCCCGGGCGGCGCCGGCCACCCGCGGCAGGGAGGCGGCGATCGCCGGCAGCGCGCTCTCGTCACCCACCAGCAGGTGCCAGTCGGCGTCCGGCCGGGGGGTGTAGGCCCCGCCGGGGCCGAGCAGCTGGACCAGGTCGCCCGGCCGGGCCGACGCCGCCCACGGGCCGGCCAGGCCCTCGTCGCCGTGGTGCACGAAGTCGATGGTGAGCTCGCCGGACGCCGGGTCCCAGGCGCGCACCGTGTACGTGCGGGTGACCGGCCACTGCTCGCGCGGCAGCTCCGCGCGGATCTGCTCGGGGTCGAAGGGCACGGCGTAGGGCGCACCGGCGGGCGGGAACAGCAGCTTCACGTAGTGGTCGCTGAACTCCCCGACGGGGAAGCCGGCCAGCCCGTTGCCGCCGAGCACGACGCGGATCATGTGCGGGGTCAGCCGCGAGGTGCGGACCACCTCCGCGACCCGGGGCACCCGCGGCCGCCGCGGCCGGGGCTCCACCGTCTGCTGTGTCGCTCCGGTCATCCCATCTCCTCCCATCAGGCAAGGGCAGGCTCCCCTTACCGACGGGAGGCTACGCCGGGTCACCGTCCGTCGGACGGCCGGTGACCCGGAATGTCGATCTCACCGGTTTACGCCGTAGACCGGCACGGGTACCCGCCAGTCCAACGGAACGGCGTCCACCGAGACCACGGTGGGCCCACCCGCGCGACACCGACCTGGGCGCCCCCGGGCGCCCCTGCGCCGTTCCGCGACCAGGCACGAGCAGCCCGGCCGACGTCGGCCGGCGGTGGCGCGTGCCCGGTCGCGGACCCGGCCGAACGACCAGCTCCACCCACCACGAGCCCCACGTACGACGAGGAGGAACGATGACGCACTCCATCGACACCCCGACACAGTCGCCTTCGAGCGGGGCGAGCGACCGCACGGGCGAGTCCTCGACCAAGGACGCCGCCAAGGGTGCCGCCCAGGACACCACGAACGCCGCCAAGGGCCAGGCGAAGAACGTCGGCCACACCGCTGCGGAGTCCGGCAGCCAGGTCGCCTCCACCGCGGCCGACCAGGCCAAGCAGGTCACCCACGAGGCCGGCCGCCAGGCGCAGGACCTCGTGGCCCAGGGCCGTCAGCAGCTCACCGAGCAGGCCCGCAACGGGCAGCAGAAGGCCGGTCAGGGCCTCGGCGAGATCGCCACGCAGCTGCGCAACATGGCCCAGGGCAGCGGCGAGGCCCCCACTGGTCCGGCCGCCGACCTGGTCCGCCAGGCCGGGGACAAGGTCGAGCAGCTGGCCAGCTGGGTGCAGGACCGGGAGCCCGGTGAGCTGCTCCAGGAGGTGCGTTCCCTGGCCCGACGCAAGCCGGGCGCCTTCCTGCTCGGTGCGGCCCTCGCCGGCGTGGTCGCCGGGCGGCTGACCACCGGCGCCGTCGCCTCGCACAAGGACGAGAACGGCTCCGGCCAGTCGACCGGCGGGAACCGCCAGTCCGGGACCGGCGGCAACTACGTCGCGAGCCCCCCGGCCACCGGCTACGCGACCACCGAGACCGCCGGGTACGCGACCACCGGCACCACCGGCTCGGTCCCGCCGCCGCCGTACGGCACCCTCCCGCCGGAGGGCACCACCGTCGCCCCCACCGCCGGCGCCGGCTGGGACGACCCGTCCCGCACCCCCGGTGAGGGCCGGCTGTGACCGCCCCCGGCACCCAGGGCTACGGGCAGGCAGGTACCGGCTACGCGACCGGCGGGGCCACCGGCTACACCGCGACCGAGCACACGGACAACACGGCACAGCCGATGACCGACGAGGGTCACCCGGACGTGGAGCACACCTCCGTCGGTTCGCTGATCAGCGAGGTCAGCCGGGACATGTCCACGCTGATGCGCCAGGAGCTCGAGCTGGCCAAGGCGGAGGTCCGGGCCGAGGCCACCAAGGCGACCGAGGTCGTCAAGGGGCAGGCGAACCAGGCCACGGCCGCCGCCAAGGGCGAGGCGACCAAGGCCGCCAAGGGCGCCGGGATGCTCGGTGGCGCCGGCTTCGCGGGCTACATGCTCGCGCTCTTCCTCAGCCTGGCGCTGATGTGGGCGCTGGCCAGTGCCATCCCCACCGGTTGGGCCGCGCTGATCGTCGCGGTCGTGTGGGGCCTGATCGCCGCCGTCCTGGCTGCCATGGGCCGCAAGAAGCTCAAGGAGGTCGACCCGAAGCGGGTCACGCAGCAGATCGACCTCTCGCAGCTCAAGCAGGTGGACCCGAAGCCCGAGCAGACCGTGGACACCCTCAAGCAGGTGCCCGGCGCGCTCAAGCCCCACTGACCTCATCCCCGCTACTCCGACAAGGAGATCTCTCATGACCAGCAGTGACCCGGACGTGATCCGGCGCCAGATCGAGGACACCCGCGCCAACCTCAGCTACGACGTCGACGCGCTGAACGAGAAGGTCAACCCCACGCGGGTGGTCGACCGGCGCGTCGGCCGGGCCAAGAGCGGCATGTCGGGCCTGAAGGACAAGGTCTTCGGCACCGCGCACGACGCCCGTGACCAGGTGAGCAACCGTGCCTCGCACGCCCAGGGCAGCGCCCAGGGTGCCGCGCACAGCGCGGCGGACAACGTGCAGGGCGTCGCACACGACGCCATGGGCGCCGTGCAGCACGCTCCGGAGACGATCCAGCGGCAGGCCCAGGGCAACCCCCTGGCGGCCGGGCTGATCGCCTTCGGTGTCGGCTGGCTCGTCTCCTCCCTCCTGCCGACCAGCGAGAAGGAGAAGCAGCTCGCCGCCCAGGCCGAGTCGGCGCTCAAGGAGCACTCCGAGCCGCTGAAGGAGCAGGCCCGGAACGTCGCCCAGGAGATCGGCGACAACCTGAAGCCGGCCGCTCAGGACGCGATGGAGTCGGTCAAGGCCACCGCCCAGGACGGCGTGCAGACCGTCAAGGACGAGGGCCAGCACGCCGCCCAGAACGTCAAGGACGAGAGCCAGCACGCTGCCCAGAACGTCAAGGGGCAGGCCCAGGAGTCCCGCCAGCGGGTCCAGGAGAAGTCCTCCTCCTGACCGACCGCAACACCCCGTCGGGCCCCGGTGCAACTGCACCGGGGCCCGACGTGCGTCTGCAGGCGGCTCCCCTCAACGGGTGAACCGGCTGCGCCGTGGCTCCAGCGCCGTCCCCCCGTGGTCGATCTCCGACCCGACGGGCCCGGACCGGTTGCGGGCTGGGACGGAGAGGGACCGGGGGGACACGTGGAGGAGCCGGCACGGGTGCTGGTGGCCGACGACGAGGAGGACATCCGGCTCCTGGTCTCCCTCGCGGTGCGCAAGGCCGGCTGCACGCTGCTCACCTCGGTCGCCGACGGCGCACAGGCGCTGGCCGCCACCCGCACCGAGCGACCCGACCTCGTGGTGCTCGACGTGTCGATGCCCGAGCTCACCGGCCTGGAGGTCTGCGCCGAGCTGCGCGCCGACCCGGCGACCGCCGGCACCCGGGTGCTGCTGCTGTCCGCCGGGGCCTCCCCCGACGACGTCGCGCGCGGGCTGGCCGCCGGCGCCGACGCCTACCTGCCCAAGCCGTTCACGGTCGCCGGCCTGGTCGCCGAGGTCCGCCGGCTCTGCTCCCCGGACGGCGCCCCGTGACCGCACTGCTCGAGCCGACCGTGGCCGGCGGGCCGCCGGCGGCCACTCCCCCGGCCGCCCGGGTGGCCCCTGCCGCCCTGGCCGCCACCGCCGTCGCCGCGGTGGCCGTGCTGCTCGCCCGACCGGCGTCCACCGTGCTGCTGGTCGCCGCCGGCCTGGCCGCCGCCCTCGCGATCGCCGAGCTCGCCCGGCGGCTGCACCGGCAGCTCGCCGCCTCCGCGGCGCTGGAGGGCCAGCGGCGGGAACTGGTCACCCTCGGGCAGTCGACGGCCGAGGAGCTCGAGGTCGCCACCCGGATGATGCGGGCGCGCGCGCAGACCATGACCAGCGTCATCGACGCCGTCACCGAGCAGTCGATCATCGGCACCGACCCCGACGGCGTCGTCCGGGTGTGGAACCCGGGAGCCGAGCGGATGCTCGGCCTCCCGCGCGCCGAGGTCGTGCGGCAGCGGAGCATCACCGAGTTCCACGACCCCGAGGAGCTCCTGCCCGGCGCCGGGCACGACACCGACCCGGCCACGCGCTTCGCCGCCCTCGTGCAGGTGGCGCGGGAGCAGGGCAGCGACGTCCGGGACTGGACCTACCTGACCGCCGACGGCCGGCGGCTCACCGTCGCGGTGGCGATCACCCCTCGCACCGACGACGACGGTGAGCAGGCCGGCTGGAACTTCGTCGCCACCGACATGACCGAGGCGCGGGCCACCGAACGGCTCAAGGACCAGTTCGTCAGCCTGATCTCGCACGAGCTGCGCACCCCGCTCAGCTCCATCCTCGGCTACCTCGAACTGGTCCTCGACGACCCCGACCAGCCGCTGACCGACGACCAGCGCCAGTACCTGGGCACCGTCGAGCGCAACGCCCAGCGCCTGCTGCGGCTGGTCGGCGACCTGCTGTTCACCGCCCAGGTGGACGCCGGGAAGTTCACCCTGCAGCCCGAGGACGTCGACCTCGCCGCCGTGGTGCGCGGCGCCGAGGAGACCGCGCGGGTCACCGCGGCCGCACGCGGCATCGCCGTGACGGTGGAGGCGCCCGCCGACGGGCTGGTCGTGCGGGGCGACGCGCTCCGCCTCGGCCAGGCCTGCGACAACCTGGTCTCCAACGCGGTCAAGTTCACGCCGGAGGGCGGCTCGGTCACCCTGCGCCTGCGCCGGGCCTGGCAGGACGACGCCGGCGCGGAGGTCGACCCCGGCAGCGCCGGCGCCCGCGCCGTGGCCCTGCTGTCGGTGCGCGACACCGGCGTCGGCATCCCGGCCGGCGAGCAGGGGCGGCTGTTCACCAGCTTCTTCCGCGCCTCGACCGCACGGCGCAACGCCGTCCCCGGGGTCGGGCTCGGGCTGACCATCACCAAGGCGATCACCACGGCGCACGGCGGCACGCTCGACGTGACCAGCGCCGAGGGCCGCGGGACGACCTTCACCCTCGCGCTGCCGCTCGACCGCTGACGAACCACCCGGCCCCGTCCCGAGGCTCGTCCCGAGCTCGCGAGGGATGAGGAGGACGGGGTCCCTCTTCTTGCGGCTTTCTTGCGGATCGCTCGCGGGAGCCCTGCGGAAGGGCCTCCAGAGTCGTGTCTGTCGCCGGGAACCCCCGCCGACACCGGCACGAGATCAGGGAGACCCGCCATGAGCGCCACCACCACCGCCACCCGCGGCCGCACCGCCCGGAAGATCCTCGGCTCGCTCGGCGTCGTGGGCGCCGCGGCCGCCGTCGCCGGCCTCGGCACCTTCGGCACCTTCACCGACAGCACCACCCCGCTGAACGCCTCGGTCACCACCGGGACGCTCGCCATCGACCTCACCAACGCCGGCACCGCGACGCTGCCGATGAACGCCGCCGGCTTCGTCCCCGGCGACTCGATCAGCCGCGCGGTCGACCTCACCAACACCGGCGACCTGCCCTTCGCGGGTCTGCTGTTGGAGTCCAAGGCGACCGTCAGCAGCATCCTGGACACCGACGGGACCAACGGACTGCAGCTCAGCGTCCGCTCCTGCCCCGTCGCGTGGACCGAGTCGGTCGCCGGCGCCGCGACCTACACCTGCGCCAACCCCACGCAGCTGTGGGTCGGTCGGGCCACGACCGCGGTCCCGATGAACTCGCTGAAGAGCCAGGCCGTCGGCGGCACCGACCACCTCATGGTCACGCTGTCGCTGCCCCAGAGCGCCGACAACGCGTTCCAGGGCAAGACCTCCACCCTGGAACTCACCTTCACCGGCACCCAGGCCACCGGCACCACGCGCTGACCCGGCCGTCCCCCCACCGCTGACCCCTTCCGGAGGAACCGCCATGACCACCGCCCTGCTCGCACCCCCCGCACCCACCGCGGACGCCGACCAGCGTCCGGCGCAGCAGCTGACCCAGGCCACCCGCCCGTCGGGCGCCGGGAAGCGGGCCCTGGCCCGGGCGTCGCGTTGGACGGTGCGGCTGGTGGTCGCACTCGCCGTCCTGCTCTTCGCGGTCCTGGCGATCGGCCCGCACGCCCTCGGCTACCGCACGATGACGATGCTGACCGGGAGCATGTCGCCGGTGATCGACCCGGGTGACGTCACGATCGTCACGCCGCTGCCGGTCGACGAGGTCGAGCCCGGCATGATCATCTCGTACCACATCCCGATCGACGACCACCGTCTGGTCACCCACCGGGTCCTCTCGGTGGAGCACGGCGAGGACGGCTCGGTCACCGTCGAGACCAAGGGCGACAACAACGACGCGGTCGACCCGTGGAAGGCCACGCTGCAGGGCGACACCGCCTGGCAGGTGCGGGCCGTGGTGCCCGAGCTCGGTCATGTGATCGAGGCCCTGCGCACTCCGGTCGTCAGCCAGGCCCTGGTCTACGGCGCCCCGGCGCTGCTGGCCGGCTGGCTGCTGCTGACCATCTGGCGCCCCGCCGAGACCCCGGGCCCCCGCTCCGAGGACGAGGACGAGGAGGCCCGGCAGTGACCCGCCTGCGCCGCGGCCTGGTCCTGCTCGCCCTGGCGGTCGCCACGACCGTGGGCCTCACCGTCACCCCCGCCCAGGCCGCCTTCTCCGCCCAGACCAGCACCACGGCCAGCGTCGGCACGATCACCGTCGCGGGGCCGGCCCAGGTCTCGACCGACGGGACCGGGTGTCCCTACTCCCTGGCCTACCAGAACGGCTCCTGGCGGTTGATCCGGACGCTGCGCGTGCAGGTCTCCTGGCCGAAGAGCACCACGACCCGTGGGGTCGACGGCTACATCGTGACCGCGCACCTGCGGGACGGGTCGTCCTACCCGGTCGCGACGGTCGGCCCGGGCACCACGTCCCTGTCGGACACCTACGACCTGTCCTACGCCGACCAGGGCATCCGGGTCAGCATCACCACGCACACGACCTACGGCTGGACCGGCCAGTCCCCGTTGTCGAAGGAGATCTCGTGCTGACCGCCCTGGTGATCGACCCCTCCGCCGCCGGTCGCCGGCAGGTCACCGGCCTGCTCGAGCTGGCCGGCTGGCAGGTCCACGAGGCGGGGGACGCCGAGGACGCCCGCTGGCTCGCCGGCACCGTCGCCCCCGACCTGGTGGTCACCGCAGCACGGGTGCCCGGCGCCGAGCACGGACCGGCCCTGCTCACCGAGCTCCGCGCCGCCGGCAGCACCGCCCGGTTCCTGGTCGTCGCCGAGCAGCCCACCGTGCAGGTGCGCGCCGCCGCCGTCGCGGCCGGAGCCCTGGCCTGCCTGACCGCCCCGATCGACGCCCGCCCGCTGCTGGACCTCGTCCGCCGCCGCACCGCCCCTGCCGGCAGCGCGCCGGTCGCCCGGGAGATGGTCGACGTCGAGGACCTGCACGACGCCGACCTGGACGCCGAGCTCACCGAGCGGCTGCAGCTGATGTACGACGATGCACTGGCCGGCCGGCTCTCCGCGATCAGCACCGGGATCCGCGTGGGCGACCACTCCGCGGTCGCCGATGCCGCGCACACCCTGGCCGGCACGTCCGGTCAGCTGGGCCACCCGGAGGTCGCCGACGTCTGCCGGGCCATCGCCGCGGACGCCCGCCGCGGGATCATGGCGCACGGGCTGCTGACGCAGCTGGCCGACCTGGCCCGCAGCACCCGGCCGGCCGCCGAGACGGCACGACGCAGCCACCTGGCCCGGGTCGCCGACGCGGCCAGCTGGCAGGGCTCGGACCTGGTGCACGCCGCCGACGCCGCTGCGGGCCGGCTGGCCGCCCGCCGCGCCGGCCTGGCCGCCTGACCGCACGGGTCGGGCGGCGGGCCTCAGGCGACGAGGCGGTAGCCGACCCCACGGACGGTCTTGATCTCCGGCGAGCTCAGGCCCGCCGCGGTGAGCTTGCGGCGCAGGTTGGACATGTGCGCCTCGACCAGCCGGAGGTTGCCCTCCCAGTCGGTCTGCCACACCTCCCGCAGCAACGTCTCGCGCTGCAGCACCCGGCCGGGCCGGGAGACCAGCGCGGCGAGCAGGTCGAACTCGGTACGGGTCAGGTCGACCGGGGCGCCGTCCACCCGCACCTCGCGGCTGTCCGGGTCCACCTCCAGCTCGGCCAGCCGCTGCACG
Source organism: Modestobacter sp. SYSU DS0290 (assembly GCF_054050955.1). NCBI lineage: Bacteria > Bacillati > Actinomycetota > Actinomycetes > Geodermatophilales > Geodermatophilaceae > Modestobacter > Modestobacter sp. SYSU DS0290. Next base: position 126,594 of record NZ_JBJHAI010000002.1, on the reverse strand, counting down.
GAGTCCTCGAGGGCCGGCCGCGGCTCGGGCACCGCCGGGGTGCGCGGGCGGCGCAGCATCGTCTGCACCCGGGCGACCAGCTCGCGCGGGGAGAACGGCTTGGCCATGTAACCGTCCGCGCCGACGGCCAGCCCGATGAGCAGGTCGACCTCCTCGGCGCGGGCGGTCAGCATCAGCACGTAGCAGTCGGTCTCGGCGCGCAGCTGCCGGCAGACCTCGGTGCCGTCGGCGTCGGGCAGCCCGAGGTCGAGCACCACGACGTCGGGGACCTCGCGGCGCACCTCGGCCAGGCACTCGGCACCCGTGGTCGCCTCGCGGACGTCCATGCCCGCCCGGCGCAGGACGGTCACGACGAGCTCGCGGATCTCCTGGGTGTCCTCGACGACGAGGACCGACTGACCCGACACGACCTCTCCTCCACAGACGACGACTGCCCCGGACGCACGGGGCGTCCGGGGCAGTCATCGACATCGGGGGCGGGGCTCTCCAGCGGGCCGGTGACCACCCGCCCCGAACGGGTGACGGGTCAGATCACCTGCTCGGTCGGCAGGATGGTGATCTCGGTCAGGTTGACGTGCCGGGGCACCGAGGCGATGAACGCGACGGTCTCGGCGACGTCCGCCGAGGAGAGGACGTCGATCTGCGCGATGAGGTCGGCCATCAGCTTGCTCGCGTCGGGGTCGGTCACGTGGTCGGGCAGCTCGGTGTCGACCATGCCCGGCTCGATGGTCGAGACCCGGACCTTCTTGCGCCCCAGCTCCGTGCGCAGCAGCCGGCTGAGCTGCGTGACGTAGGCCTTGGTGCCGGAGTAGACCTGGAACCTCTCCAGCACCCGGACGGCGGCGATCGAGGAGGTGGTGATCAGGTCGGCGGGCCGTCCCTCCCCTGCTGCCTGCTCCAGGTCGCGGACGAACGCCTGGATGGTGTTCATGACGCCGGTGACGTTCAGGCCGATCTGGGTGTCCCAGTCCTCCACCCGCAGGTCGGTGATCGAGGAGATCAGCTGCACACCGGCGTTGGCGAAGACGAGGTCGACGGTGCCCCACTCGGCGGTGATCCGCTCGGCCGTGGCGGCGAGCGCCGCCCGGTCGGTGACGTCGGTCGGCAGCGCCAGCGCGGTGCCGCCGGCGGCGCGGATCGCGTCCTCGAGGGCGTCGAGCCGGTCCCCGCGGCGGGCGAGCAGCGCCACCTTCGCGCCGAGTCCGGCGAGCCGTTCGGCGGTGGCGGCGCCGATCCCGCTGGACGCACCGGTCACGACGGCGACGCGGCCGGCCAGCGGGGTGCCGGCGATGAGCTGGGTCCTGGTGTCCGTGGTGGTGTCGTTCATGTCCACCACTCTGTTCAGCCGTCACGCCGGTGTCGTGGCCGTCTCACACCCCCGTTACCGGGCGCCGCTACCGTGCCCGGCATGCCGACCACCGACCTCGGCGCCTTCCTCATCGCGCGCCGCGCCGCCACTCCACCGGACCCCGCCACTCCGGCGGGACGCAGGCCGCGCCGGGTGCCCGGCCTGCGCCGCGACGAGGTCGCCCAGCAGGCCGGGGTCAGCGTCGACTACTACCGGCGGCTGGAGCAGGGGCGGGAGAAGCACCCGTCCCGGCCGGTGCTGGCCGCCCTGGCGCGCACCTTCGGGCTGGCGCTCGACGAGGAGCGCCACCTCTACTCGCTGGCCGGGGTCGCGTGGCGGCTGGGCCCGGACGACGTGCGCCGGCCGGTGGACCCCGCGCTGATGCAGCTCATGCAGTCGTGGCGGGAGTCGGGGGCCTTCGTGCTGGACCCCGTGCTGGACGTCCTGGCGATGAACGCCCGGGCGGTGGAGCTCTTCGCGCCGTTCGAGGACACCACGAACCTGGTCGAGATGGTGATGCTCGACCCGGTCGGGCGCACCTTCTTCGTCGACTGGGCCACCGCCGCCCGCGCGTGCGTGGCGAACCTGCGGGCCAGCGCCGACTTCGCCGCGACCCCCCGCCGTCTGGACGAGCTGGTGCGGCGTCTCACAGCGGGGAGCCCGGAGTTCGCCGAGCTCTGGGCCCGGCACGAGGTGAAGGCCAAGACCTACGCCACCAAGGACCTGATGCACCCCGTCCTCGGCCCGATCACGGTCGGCTTCCACGCCTTCCAGGTGCCCAGCGCGCCCGGGCACCAGCTGGTCGTCTACCAGGAGCTGCCGGCCACCCACGCCGGTGGCCAGCTCGACGACCAGCGCTCCGAACGGACCGCCCAGGCCTGAACGCGCGACCGGCTGCGGCCCGGGGCCGCAGCCGGTCGGTCCGCCGGGTGCGAGCGGTCAGGCCCGTGCAGCGAGCACGTGGTCGCGGGACTCCCGCACCTCGTCGCGGAGTGCGTCCAGGTCCACGTCGAGCACACGGCCGTCCCACTTGCGCACCTGACCGGCGATGAAGACGGCGTGCACGTTGCGCGGGTCAGCACCGAGCACGACGGTGCCCACCGGGTCGTTGAGCGGCATCGTGTTGAGGTCCTCCGCCCCGATGACCAGCAGGTCGGCCTGCTTGCCCGGGGTGATCGACCCGGTCGTCTCCCCCAGCCCGTTGGTCCGGGCGCCCTGCAGGGTCGCCAGGTCCAGCACGTCGAGCGTGCCGATCCGCGACGGCTCCCGGTCGGTGCCGTGGGCGGCCTCCACCGCACGCATCCGCTGGATGGCCAGCAACGCGCGCATCTGGGTGAACATGTCGCTGGCCAGCGCCACCTCGACGTCGATGCTGAGCCCCGGGCGGATGCCGACGGCCAGCGCCTCGTCGATGGCCGGGACGGCGGTCTCCAGGCCGATCTGCGCCTCGGACGTCGGGGCGAGCGCCACGGTGGTGCCGGTGTCCCCCATCGCCCGCCACGCGTCCCCGGTCAGCCCGGTGCAGTGGATGAGGGTCACCCGCGGTGACAGCAGCCCGGCGCGCGCCCACTCCAGGACGGCGGTCGAGGACGCCGAACCGAACACCGCGTCGACGCTCACGCCGATGTCCAGCTCCTCCGCCACCCTCGCGAGCCGCGGACCGTAGGCCAGGTCGGGACCGGCGATCTCGTCGGTCGCCAGGGTGGCCAGCCGCAGGGTCAGCAGTCCGTCGCGGGAGCTGAACCACTGCTCCTTCAGCCGGGTCAGGTCCGCCGGCCACTGGTGCTCCCACTCGCCGAAGTGCGGCCGCATGGAGGCGTGCACGCCACGGATGCCCGTGTCGGCCAGCGCCTGCACCGCGGCGTCCGAGTGGGCGGCGCTGCGTGCGTTGTGCGCGAAGTCCAGCATGCAGGTGATGCCGCAGTCGATCGCGGTGAGCGCCGCCAGCCGCGTGCCGGTGTGGACGTCCTCCGGCCGGTAGGCCGGAGCGATGCCGGCCAGGGTCGACGTGACGTAGGCCCCGAGGTCGTCGACGTCGGGCATGATCCGGCGCAGCTGGGCCTCCCAGGCGTGCCGGTGGGTGTCCACGAAGCCCGGGGTGACCAGCTGGTCGGTGACGTCCACGGCGAGCGCCCCCGCGGCCGCCGGGGTGGCGTGCAGATCGGGGCCCACCGCCTCGATCCGGTCGCCGTGCAGGAGGACGTCGGCGCGCGGCAGCACCCCCCTGGCCGGGTCCATGGTCACGACGGTCCCGCCGGTGAGCAGCACGCGGCGGTCAGGGTCGGCGGACCGGCGGCGCAGCTGGTCCAGGAGGGCGCTGCTGAGCAGGTGCTCGGTGGTCACGGTGTCTCCTCGGTCGACGGGGCCGGTCGGTCGGGCGGCCTCGCTCATCGGCGGGTCATCCGGTAGCCGGCGTGGTGCAGGACGCCGTCCCGCACCTCGCCGTAGGCCCAGAAGCCCAGGTCGTCGAGGTAGTCGACGCGGTCGCCGTCGACCCAGTAGCGCCCCTGGAAGGCATGCCGCCGCCCACCGCGGGTCTCGTCGTAGCGGCCGTCGGGGAGCAGCTCCTGCACGAGGAAGCCGGTCTCGTCGACCCAGGCGCCGACGAGACCGTGCGGTGCGGTCGGCCGCACCCCGGGCCGCGCGGCCTGCCCGGCCACGTCACGGGTCACCGGGCGGCCGCGGAACAGGCGGACCGCACCGCCCACGACCAGCACGTCGAGGTGGCTCCCCCGGTCGGGGACCGCGCCGGCCGGCGTCCCCGGCGGGTCCGCCAGGCGCAGGACCGCCACGTCCGCCGGGGACCCGGGGACCAGCGCGCCGCCCCCGGCGGCTGAGGTGAAGTCCGCCCGGGCGGGCAGCACGACCGTGCCCGTGCAGTCGACGACGAGCATGCCGTCGTCCCCCGCCGCGCTGAGCAGGCCCGGGCCGACCCCCACGATGACCGAGCCCCCGATCAGGACGTCGGCCTGCGCCCAGTCACCCATCCCCGGGTCCTGGCTGACGACGGTCCCCCCGGCGAGCAGCACCGGGCGGGGGTTGCCCGCGGCGAGGTGCCGGATCGCCTCCAGCGTCTGCTCGTCGCGTGTCCCCAGGGGGGCGGGCGTCGAGGTGGTCATGTCGGTTCCTCCCGTGCGAAGCGGCTGGTGTCCTGCGCCCGTTCCGGGCGCACCTCCACCATCGCCGTCCGCGGGAGCGGGAGGGAGGCCGCAGCACTCCCCCCCTCACCGCACCCCTGGTGGCCCGCCGGAGCGGCGGGTCACCGGGCCCCGGCTCAGACGAAGGCGCCCATGCCGGTGATCGAGCGGCCCACGATGAGGGTGTTCATCTCGCGGGTGCCCTCGTAGGAGTAGAGCGCCTCGGCGTCGTTGAAGTACCGGACGACGTCGTGGTCCAGGACGATGCCGTTGCCGCCGAACAGCTCGCGGGCCATGGCGACGGTCTCCCGGCCGCGGCTGGTCACGTAGCTCTTCGCCAGCGCCGCCTGGTCGTCACCGAGGGCGTCGACCTCCTGCAGCTGGGAGATCCGCACGGTCATCCCCATGCTGGCGGTGACGTTGCCGAGCATCTTGGCCAGCAGGTCCTGGATCAGCTGGAAGCCACCGATCGGCCGGCCGAACTGCTCGCGGCTCCGCGCGTAGGCGACCGCTGCCTCGTAGGCGCCGACCTGGCAGCCGACGCCGCTCCAGGCCACCCCGCCGCGGGTCACCTTCAGCACCTTGTTGACGTCGCGGAAGGAGTTGCCGCCCTCGAGCTTGTTGCCCGCGGGGATGCGGCACCCGGTGAAGGTCAGGTCGGCGTTCTGCACCGTGCGCAGCGCGAACTTGTCCTCGATCTTGCTGGCGGTGAAACCGGGGGTGCCCTTCTCCACGACGAAGGTCTTCACCTGGTCGTCGGCGACGTCGCGGGCGAACACCACGACGACGTCGGCGAAGGTGCCGTTGCCGATCCAGCGCTTGGCGCCGTCGAGCACCCACTCGTCGCCGTCGCGCCGGGCGGTGGTGCGCATGCCGCGGGCGACGTCGGACCCGCCCTCGGGCTCGGTCAGCGCGAAGGCGCCGATCGTCTCCATCGCCATCATCGAGGGGATCCAGCGCTGCCGCTGCTCCTCCGAGCCCAGGATCATGATCGAGCCCATGGCCAGGCCGTTGTGCACGCCGAGGAAGGTGGCCATCGAGGCGTCCACCCGGGCCAGCTCCATGGACTGGAACCCGGTGAACAGCCGGGACGCACGGGGACGCCCCGCCCAGTCGTAGGAGCGCCCGACGATGTCGGCCTCGGCGAACTTCGGGATCAGGTCCATCGGGAACTCGGCGGCGGCCCAGGCCGCGTTGACCCGCGGCTTGATCTCCGACTCCAGGAACTCCCGGAGGGCCAGCAGGTCCTTCTGCTCCTCGTCGCTGAGCAGCGACTGGAAGGCGAAGAAGTCGGCGGGCAGCAGCAGGTCGGTGGTCACGCGGGTGGCCTCTCTCGGGTCGTCGACGTCGACCTGGCCGACGGTACTACTCGTCAGTAACAAGCGTTCGACGGCGGTACCCACCACCCGCTCACCGGCGACCTGGTGTGCGGCGGCAGCGGGTGGGGCAGGGAGCGGACACCCCCGCCGGGCACCCGGCGGCCGACACCGCAGGAGCCCACGATGAGCCGCACCACCCTCCCCGGCCACCGTTCCCGCTGGCGCGCCGCCGCCGCGGGGCTCGCCATCGCCACCGTCTCGTTCACCACGGCCGCCTGCGGCGGCGAGGAGGGCGAGGGCGGCGGCACCGGCGTCGTCGAGGACGGCGGCGGGGACCAGGAGGAGGACGGCGGCGGGGACCAGGAGGAGGACGGCGGCGGGGACGGCGGCGGGGACCAGGAGGAGGACGGCGAGGACGACTGAGCAGGCGCACCTTCGGCCGCCGGACCGGGGAGGGCCCTGCCCGCCGCCCGGGAGGGCGCTGGCAGGCTAGGTGACCGGGCGCGGTCCGGCGCGCCGCCGTCCCCAGGCGGAGCCCCCGTCCACCGGTCCCGGGACCGGCGCCCACCGCCGACGCCGCTCCCCCACGCTGGGACACCCGACCGACGAGGAGGTCCCGTGCCGGGGACGACGACCGCCGACGACGTGCTGCGACTGCTGCTGGCCGGTGGCCGGCTGGCGGCCGAACCCGGGGTCCGGGTCGCCGACCTGGACCGGGTCGTCGTCCGGCTGACCAGCCGCGACCCGGGCGTGGACAGCGACGGCCAGGCCCAGCAGGTGCTCAGCGACCTGCTCCCCCGGCTGTGGGAGGGGGGCTGGCAGCCGGCGGACGTCGTGCACGTGGTGCGCCGCCGGGCCACCCAGCGCGCCGCCCGGCTGGCGGCCACGGTGATCGCCGGGTCCGCCCCCGCCGGCACCGGGTCCGCGCCGGCAGCCTGGTCGGCCCAGCTGGCCGCGCTGGACGCCCGCGGCGGCACCGTCGCGGAGTGGTGGCGCGCCGAGGGCGTCGCCGCTCCGGCAGCCTGGCGGGAGGTGCTGCGGGTCATCGGGGTGCTGCGCGCGCTGCCCCGGGTGGAGGAGCTGCTGCCGCCGCCGTCCCGGTGGTCGGCGGGCGCCGCTCCCGGCCCGGCCGTGGTCACCGACGAACGGGTGCTGGGCCGGATCCGCGGCCTGCTCGCCAAGGCGGAGTCCACCGAGTTCGCGGCGGAGGCCGAGGCGCTGACGGCCAAGGCGCAGGCGCTCATGGCCCGGTACGCGATCGACGCCGCGATGGGCGGCGCGACCCCCGGCCCCGGCGAGGGCGAGGTCATCGCCCGCCGGTTCCACCTCGACGACCCGCACGTGGAGGCCAAGGCGGCGGTGCTGCAGGGCGTCGCCGCGGCCAACGGCGTGCGGGTGGTGCTGATGCCCGCGTTCGGCATCGCCACGCTGGTCGGGTTCGCCGCCGACCTGGACCTGGTCGAGCTGCTGGTCACCTCACTGCTGGTGCAGGCCGGCCGCGCGCTCGACCTGGAGTCGCGCGAGGGCGGTGCCCGTACCCGGTCGACGGCGTGGCGACGGGGGTTCTGGCTGGCCTACGCCGCGCGGGTCGCCGAGCGGCTCACCGAGGCCCGCGACGCGGCGCGCACGGAGGCGCGGGCCACGTACGGCGGCGCACTCGTGCCGTTGCTGGCAGATCGGGAGACCGCGGTCGACCGCGCGGTCGAGGAGCTGTTCCCACACGTCCGCAGGCGGCAGGGGCCGATGGTCGACCCGGCCGGCTGGGACGCCGGGCGGCGCGCCGCGGACGACGCCGACCTCGGCGGCGGCCGCAGCGCCCTGCCCAGCGCTCCCTGAGGCCGCCGGCCTCAGATCAGCACGTCGAAGGTGGATCCCAGCTCGAACGCGAGCATCGCCTGCTGCGTCAGGTCGGTGGCGGTGCTGAGCCACCCGGCCACGTAGAGCAGCTGCTCGGGCGTCACGTCGTCCAGCGACGCCACCCCGGCGGCCAGCGCCGCCTGCCCCACTGCGTTGCACGCCAACACCATCATCATCGACCCCTTCCGTCCCAGGAGAGGTCGGCAGCCCGGGCGGGACCTTGAGCCCCGGTCGTCCGGGTGGGCGGCCACCGCCCCCGAAGGGGTCAGGCCAGGCCGGCGAGCAGCATCCGCAGCAACGCCTCGTAGGTGGCGGCCGGGTCGGGGGTCAACACCGCCCCGCCGAGCTCCAGGCTGACCGCCCCGTGCACCGAGCTCCAGATCAGCTGGGCGGCCTCGGTCGCGTCCCCGTCGCGCAGCGCGCCGCGCGCCATCGCGTACCGCACGTGCTCGACCAGCGCCTCGAAGGCGGCGGACGCGTGCGCGAGGAGTTCGTCGGCACCCTCGGTGGGCAGCGGCCGACCACCGAACATCGCCCCGTAGTGCTGCGGCCGGTCCAGCGCGAACCGCCGGTAGTTGCGCCCACTGGCCAGCAGCCGGGCCAGCGGATCGGGGTCGTCGTCGGCGGTGACCGCGGCCCGCAGCCCGTCGAAACCACGCACCAGCACCGCGGCGATCAGGCCGTCCTTGCTGCCGAAGCGGTTGTAGACGCCCATCGGCGCCACTCCCGCCTCGGTCGCGACGGCCCGCACGGTGACCGCACCCAGCCCCTCACGCACCAGCACGCGCTCGGCGGCGTCGACCAACGCCTGCTCGACCGCGCGGCTCGGGGTGCGCCCGGAACCGGGCCTGACATCTGTCACGACCTCATCCTGCTGCACGGATTCCCCTTGCCCGCCTGTAGAACGCCGTCCTACTGTTTTGAAACACCGTTCTACAAGCCGGAGGCTGCGATGACCACTCCCCCGCCCGCACCCGCCACCCGCCGGTGGTGGGTGCTCGCCGTGCTCTGCCTGTCCGTGCTGCTGGTCAGCATCGACAACACGATCGTCAACGTCGCGCTGCCGACCATCAGCCGCGAGCTGGCGGCGAGCACCCGCGACCTGCAGTGGGTCGTCGACGGCTACACGCTGGCCTTCGCCGCACTGCTGCTGCTCGGCGGCGCGCTCGGCGACCGGTTCGGCCGGCGGCGGGTGCTCCAGGCCGGGCTGACCGCCTTCGCGCTCACCTCGGCGCTGGCCTCGCTGGCCACCAGCACCGACCAGCTCATCGCCGGCCGCGCGGCGATGGGCGTGGCCGCCGCCGCGATCTACCCGGCGACCCTGGCCCTGCTGGTCACCACGTTCACCGACCGGCGCGAGCGGGCCACCGCGCTGGGCATCTGGTCCGCGGTCACCGGGCTGTCGGTGGCGATCGGCCCGGTCACCGGCGGGCTGCTGCTCGAGCACTTCTCGTGGGGCTCGGTCTTCCTCGTCAACCTGCCGGTCGCGGCGGTGGCCCTCGTCGCCGGCCGGCTGCTGGTCCCCGAGTCGCGCGCCCCGCGGGCACACCGCTTCGACCTGGCGGGCGCCGCTGCCTCGGTGGTCGGCATCGGCCTGCTGGTCTGGACGACGATCGAGGCACCCGGGCACGGCTGGGGCTCGGCGACCACCCTCCTCGGCTACGTGGTGGCCGTCCTGGTGCTCGCCGGGTTCGTCCTCCGCGAGCTCCGCACGACCGAGCCGCTGCTGGACGTCCGGCTGTTCCGCGACCCGCGGGTGTCGGTCGGCAGCGGGGCGATCGCGCTGGCCTTCTTCAGCCTCTTCGGGTTCATTTTCATGATCACTCAGTACTTCCAGTCGGTCCGCGGCTACGGCACCCTGACCGCGGGCGTGGCCACCCTCCCGTTCGCCACCGTCATCGGCGTCACCGCACCGCTGGCGATCATCGCGATGCGGGCACTCGGCACCAAGCTCGTGGTCGCCGCCGGGCTGCTGACCATGGCCGCCGGGTTCGCCGTCGCCACCGGCACCACCCTGGAGTCCGGCTACTGGGGCCGGATCGTCGTGGCGATGGTCCTGATGGCGGCCGGCCTGGGCCTGGTCACCAGCCCGGCCACCGAGGCGGTGATGGGCGCGCTGCGCGGCGACCAGGCCGGTGCGGGATCCGCGGTCAACGACACCGTCCGCGAGGTGGGCGGCACGCTGGGCGTCGCGGTGGTCGGCTCGGTGCTGAGCACCGTGTACGGGCCGGCCGTGGTCGACGGGCTGACCGCCGCCGGCGCCCCGGCCCCGGCGGCCGAGAGCGCGGCCGACTCGGTGTTCGCCGGGCTGGCGGTGGCCGAACGGCTCGCCGACCCGGCCACCGCCGCCGTCCAGCAGGCCTTCCTGGACGGCGTCACCACCGGGTCGTGGGTCTGCGCGGTGGCCAGCGCGGCCGGCGCCGGCGTCGTCCTGGCCTTCCTGCCCGCCCGGCACCGCACGCCGGACCCGGTGGCCGAACCGGTCGCGGCCTAGCTGGGACCGCCGCCGGCGCGCGGGTCGAAGGGCTCGCGGCCCGGCGGCAGGTTGGACAGGTCCGGGGCGACGACGGTCGCCTCGGAGCTGTCCGGCAGCGCGAGGGTCGGGACGGCCGGCTCGAGCAGCAGGTCGCCGGTGCCGCGCGCCATCGTCTGGCCGCGGAAGAACGCCGGGGCGACGAGGTTCCACACGGCCATCAGCACCAGCCCGAGCACCAGCGAGCCGACGCCGACGACGAAGACGCCGCCCACCCCGCCGATCACCGTGTAGCCGTAGTCGGGGTCGGCGTACTCGACGCAGGCGAGCACGAAGACCAGCAGCATGAACAGCCCGCCGAGCAGCGGCAGCACGAGGCGCATGAGCACGTCGCGCGCCGATCGCAGCGAGCGGCGGAACCCCCACGCGGCGGCGAAGCCGGTCAGCCCGTAGTAGAAGGCGATGAGCATGCCGGTGGCGGTGATCGAGTCGATCAGCACGTTCTCGCTGACCAGGGTGAGCCCGACGTAGAAGGCGATCGAGACGGTGCCCATCCAGATCGTCGACACCGTCGGCGTCAGGTACCGCGGGTGGATCCGGGCGAAGGACCGGGGCAGCGCGCCGTAGGCGGCCATCGACAGCGTCCCGCGGGCGGTGGGCAGGATCGTCGTCTGGGTGCAGGCGGCGGCCGAGGTGAGCACCGAGACGATCAGCAGCGCCTCGAACGCCCGACCGGCGAGGTCGTCGCCGAAGACCGTCGCGCCGAGGGCGGCGAAGACGTCCTCGGCGTTCGCCTCGTTGCCCAGCCCGATCCCCTCGGCGCCGACCCCGGCGAAGGCGACGGTGGCCACCGAGACGACGACGTAGATGCCCACCAGCAGCACCGTGGAGATGATCGCCGCGCGGCCCGGGGAGCGGGTGGGGTCGGCGGTCTCCTCGTTCACCGCCAGCGCGGAGTCCCAGCCCCAGTAGATGAAGATCGCCAGCAGCGCGGCCTCGGTCAGCGCCGGCCAGCTCACCCCCGACGGCCACAGCCATGACAGCGAGGGCGTCAGCGACCCCGCGGGGGCGCCGCCGCCGTAGACCTTGACCAGCGCGTAGCCGGCGAAGGCGACCAGGACGACGACCTCGATGGCCAGCAGCACCTTCTGCAGCCGCGCGGTCGGCTCGATCCCGCGGTAGCAGATCCAGGTCATCAGGGCGATCCAGCCGACGCCGGCCGCCGTCGTCCACAGCGTGCTCTCGGCGAGCGAGTCCAGCCCGACCAGGCGATAGCCGTAGGAGCCGGCGATCTGCGCCAGGTTGGCCATCACGATGACGTCGGCGGCGATGATCCCCCAGCCGCCCATCCACCCGGTCCGCGGGCCGAAGGCCCGCGCCGCCCAGGTGAAGGTGGTGCCGCAGTCGGGCTCCCGCTTGTTCAGCTCCGAGTAGGCGACCGCGATCAGCCACATCGGCACGAACGCCAGCAGCATGACCGCCGGCGCCTTGACCCCGACGGCGATGACGACGAAGCCCAGCGTCGCGGCGAGCGCGTAGGCCGGCGCGGTCGACGAGACGCCGAGGACGATGGAGGACGCCAGCCCCAGCGCGCCGCGCTTGAGCCCCTTGTCGACCGCCTGCCCCTCGACCCGCGGCGGCGCGAGCTGCCCACCCGCCGGGGACGAGGTGCTCACGCCGGGGTCGCCATCGGTTGCATGCCACGGTTATCGCACAGCGGCGCGCCGGACGGCGAACCAGGGTGACTCTGCCGACGGCACGGACGTGATCTGCGTCCAGGGTGGTTGCGTCAGCCCGGTGGCGCGTGACATAACTCCCTGTCAGGTGCTCAACAGCGAGCCGTGACTCCTCGGCGCGTGCCGGGCATCGACGTGGATGGTGACTGTGGGAGACCCGACCGGGGTCGGCGGGGCGTCAGGGTACGAGCAGGAGACCGCCCAGCTGCGGGCCCAGCTCGCGATCGCCGCGGCCGAGATCGGCACGTTCGACTGGGACCTGGTCAGCAGGCGCCTGGTCTGGGACGAGCGGCTGATCCAGCTGTTCGGGTACGAGGCCGCCACCTTCGAGCAGACGATCGACGCCTTCAACGCCCGGGTGCACCCCGACGACCTGGCGCGGGTGACCGAGGCGCTGAACACCGCCATCGCCGAGTGCGGCGAGTTCGACGCGGTCTACCGCATCGCCGTGCCGGAGGCCGAGCCGCGCTGGGTGTCGGCCCGGGGCAAGGCACTGCCCGGCACCGACGGCACCGCCGTCCGCCTCATCGGCGTGGCCTCCGACGTCACCGCGGCGCTCGACGGCGAGGCCCGGGTGACCCGCGTGCTGGAGGCGATGCCGGCCGGCTTCTACTCCCTGGACCCCGAGTGGCGGTTCACCCACGTCAACGCCGAGGCCGAGCGCCTGCTGCACCACTCCCGTGAGGAGCTGCTCGGCCGGGTCGTGTGGGAGGCCTTCCCCGCTGCGGTCAACAGCCTGTTCGAGGAGCGGTTCCTCGAGGCGGTGGCCACCGGGAAGCCGATCGCGTTCGACGCCCACTACCCGGCGCCGCTCAACGGCTGGTACGAGCTGCGCGCCTGGCCGACCCCGGAGGGGCTGTCGGTCTACTTCCTGGAGGTCACCGAGCGCCGGCGGGCGCAGGACCGGGCCGAGCGCGCTGCCCGGCGGCTGGCCCTGCTCGCCCAGGTGAGCGCCGAGCTGGCCGGCACCCTGGACGTGCAGGCGGCGACGGCGCGGCTGCCGCGGATCGTCGTCCCGGCGCTGGCCGACTTCTGCATCGTCACCGTGATCGACGACGACGGGCACCCCCGCGACGTCGGCAGCTGGCACGTCGACCCGGCCAGCCGCGCCCTGCTGGAGCGCTACGCGGACGTCCGGCTGGACGCGATGCCGGTGACCGCCCCGGTGGCGCGGGCGCTGTACTCGGACCAGGCGGTCTCCTTCCGTGGTGAGGACGTGGCCCAGCTGCTGCCCGTCGGCCCCGCCCGGGAGCTGATCACCATGCTCGACCCGGGCAGCGAGGTGGCGCTGCCGCTGCGGGCCCGCGGCCGCACGCTGGGCCTGCTCACCCTCTTCTACGCCGACGGCCACGAGCCCACCGACGAGGACGTCGCCGTCGCCCAGGACGTCGCCGACCGGGCCGGGCTGGCGCTGGACAACGCCCGGCTGTTCAGCCAGCAGCAGCAGATGGCCGAGGGCCTGCAGCGCAGCCTGCTCACCGAGCCGCCCGAGCCCGACCACGCCGAGATCGTGGTGCGGTACCTGCCCGCGGCCGAGGCGGCCCGGGTGGGCGGCGACTGGTACGACGCGTTCCTGCAGCCCAACGGTTCGACCATGCTGGTCATCGGCGACGTGGTCGGCCACGACACCGCGGCCGCTGCGGCGATGGGCCAGGTGCGCAGCCTGCTGCGCGGCATCGCGGTCTACAGCGACGCCCAGCCCGCAGAGGTGCTGCGCGGGCTGGACACGGCGATGGCGGCGCTGCAGCTGGACACGATCGCCACCGCGGCCGTCGCCCGGTTCGAGCAGACCGACGACGAGCGCGAGCGCGGGGTGACCCGGATGATCTGGGCCAACGCCGGGCACCTGCCGCCACTGGCACTGCACCCCGACGGCAGCGTCGCGGTGCTCGCCGACTGGAAGGCCGACCTGCTGCTCGGCGTGGACTCGGCAGCGGTGCGCACCGACTCGGTGGTCACCCTGGACCGGGGCGCGACGGTGCTGCTCTACACCGACGGGCTCATCGAGCGCCGGGACGCCGACCTGGACACGGGGCTGGACCGGCTGCGCACCGCGCTGGCGGAGCTCGCCGACCGGCCGCTGCAGGAGCTGTGCGACGAGCTGATCGAGCGGCTGGTCGAGGGCAAGCCGGACGACGACGTCGCCCTGGTGGCCGTGCGGCTGCACCCGCAGGACCGGCCCCGGCCACCCGAGGCCGGCCCCAACCGGGTGCCCGACCTGGTGCCGGACGACCCCACGACGCCCTGACCGCCCCGGGGAGCTGACGGCTCGCTGCCCGCCCGGCCCCCGCGGTCCGCCACCTTGGGGTGACGGACCGCGCCTGGACGTGGTGAGGGGCGGCCGGGCGGCCGACGGTGTGGGCATGCCATTCCGCCGCGCTGCGCTCCGCGACGTGCCGAGCGTGGTCGCCCGCCCCCCGCTGCTCGCGGTGGTGGTGCTCGCGGTGGCGGCGCTCGCTCTCGTCGTGCTGGTCGCCGCCGTGCCCGGCCCCGCGACCGTCCCGCTGGCCGCTGCGCTGCTGGTGGGCGCGGTCGCCGTGCTGGTGCACCGCGGCGCCTCCCGCGCGGATCTCGGCGTGTGGCTGCGGCTGCAGGTGACCGCGGTGGTGCTGGCGCTGGGCGTCCTGGTCACCGTCCTCCCCGCCACCCGGCCGCTCGGCGCCGTCCCGGCGGCGCTCGCGGTGGTGCTGGGCTTCCCGACCGTCTACGGCGGCCTCCTCCGGTGGAACCGGTACTCGACCAGCGCCGCGGACCCCAACGACGTGCTCAACGCCTCCGCCGCGGTGCTGGTCGCGGTGGCCATGGGCAACGTGGCCGTCGACCTGCTCGGCGGACGGGTCGCCGCACTGCCCGAGTGGCAGCTGCAGCCGCTGCTGGCGGCTGCCGCGGTCGCGGTCATCCAGCTGGGCACCAGCTGGGTCATCAGCGCGGTGGCCGGCCTGCGCCGCGACCTGCGCATCTGGCTGGTCGCGGCGGCGCAGTCCGCGCTCGTCGCCGCTCTCGGGGTGGCGCTCTGGTCGGCCGGCCGGGCCGTCGGCCTCGTCGCCGCCACCACCGCGGTCGCCGTGGTCCTGATCAGCGTCGCCGCGCTGCTGCCTGCCCCCACGACCACTCCCCGGCCGGCCGACCCGGCGGACTCCACCGTCGGTGCCTTCGCCCTGATCAGCATCGCCACGACCACCCTGGTCGTCGCCTCGCTGACCGATGCGCGCAGCGCGATCACCTGGTGCGCCGGGATGGCGGCGGTGGCCTCGAGCCTGCGGCTGCTGGTCAACGTCCGCGACCTGGCCCAGCTGGCCGTGAGCCGCCGCGAGGCGCTGACCGACGAGCTGACCGGGCTGGCCAACCGCCGGGCGCTGCTGCGGCGGATCGAGGAGCTCTGCTCGGCCGGTCACCCCTTCGTCCTCGCCCTGGTCGACCTGGACCGGTTCAAGGAGGTCAACGACGGGCTGGGCCACACCGCCGGCGACGACCTGCTGCGCCGGGTGAGCCGCCGGCTGGCCGAGCACCTCCCCGCCGAGGCGCTCGTCGGCCGGCTGGGCGGTGACGAGTTCGCCGTCGTCGTCCCCGCCGGGTCGCAGGGGCGGCTGGCCGAGCTGCCCGGCGTCCTGGGCGCCGAGCTGGCCGCCCTGTCCCGGGAGCCCTACGACGTCGACGGGCTGGTGCTGCACGCCCCGGCCTGCGTCGGCACCACCGGCCACACCGCCGACGGGCACCCGAGCTCGGCCTGCGCCACGCGGCTGCTCCGGCGCGCCGACGCGGCGCTCTACGACGCCAAGCGGCACGGCGCGACGGCGGTGACCTACGACGCGGCCCGGCACGTGGACACCAGCGGCCGGATCACCCTCGTCGAGGAGCTGCGCACGGCGGTCGAGGCAGACCAGCTGGTGCTCTGGTACCAGCCGCAGGTCGACGTCGCCTCCGGGCGGACGATCGGGGTCGAGGCCCTGGTGCGGTGGCAGCACCCGGCCCGGGGGCTGCTGACGCCCGCCGACTTCCTCCCGCTCGCCGAGGCGCACGCCCTGATGGGGCCGATCACCGACCGGGTGCTCGCCGAGGCCGTACGCCAGGGCGCGGAGTGGCACCGCGCCGGGACCCCGCTACGGGTGTCGGTGAACCTGTCGGCCAGCAACCTGTCCGACACCCGGCTCCCCGCCCGCGTCGCGGCGCTGCTGGCCGAGCACCGGCTGCCGGCGTCGGCGCTGGTGCTGGAGGTGACCGAGACGGTGCTGATGACCGAGCCGGACGCCGGCCTCGTCGTCGTCCGGGCGCTGGCGGAGCTGGGGATCGCGATCAGCATCGACGACTTCGGCACCGGGTACTCCTCGCTGACCTACCTCAAGGACCTGCCGGTGACCGAGCTGAAGCTGGACCGCTCGTTCACCGCCGACCTGCTCACCGACCCCCGGACGGCGGCGATCGTGCACGGCACGATCGAGCTGGCCCACCGACTGGGCCTGCGGGTGGTGGCCGAGGGGGTGGAGACCCCGACGACGCTCGCCCGCCTGGCGCTGCTGGACTGCGACGAGAGCCAGGGCTACCTGCACTCGCGCCCGGTGCCGGCGCACGCGGTCGCGCGGTCGCTCACCGCGGGCAGCAGGCCCCCGGCCACACAGCCGGCGTGAGCGGGGCGCCGGTCAGCGGCTGACGCCGCCCCGGCCCGGCGCGCGCTCGTGCTGCTCGATGGAGTGCGGAACGGCGAAGGAGGCCGGCGGGGGCAGCACGAGCGGCACCTCCGACTCCTCCTGGGCCGCCGACCGCCGGGCGAGCACCGCCACCCCGACGACCAGCGCGACGACGCCGAAGACCTGACCGGCGGTGGCGAGCAGGCCTGGCTGCAGCCGCTCCTCGTAGACCAGGGTGGCCAGCCCGACGGCGACCAGCGGCTCGAGCACCGCCATGGCCGGGAGCATCTCGATCAGCGCACCGGACTGGTAGGCCCACTGTGCGAAGACGATCGACGCGGCGCCGCTGGCCAGCAGCACGTACGTGGTCCAGGAGGTCAGCAGCTCACCGGGCGGGTGGGCGACGACGTCCTTGAGGAGCAGCCCGGTCATGCCGAAGCCGAAGCCGGCGGCGATGCCGAGGGCGAGCGCCTTGTGCGGCGACGACGGCCGCAGCGCCCACAGGGCGGCGAGCACCATGATCGCCGCACCGGCGCCGAGGCAGGCGAGCAGCGGCGGTGGGTCGGCGAACCGCGACCCGTGGTCGGGTCTCGCGGACACGACGAAGACGGCGAGCGCGAGCACCACCAGCGCCGCGGCGACCCACTGCCCGCGGTCGGGCAGGGTGCGACCGGGGTGCCGCCGGTCGATCAGCGCACCGAGGGCCAGGGAGAGCACGAGCCCGCCGGACAGCAGCGGCTGGACGATGACCACCGGGCCGAACGTCAGCGCGGCGGCGTGCAGCAGGAAGCCGACCAGGGCGGCGAGCTGACCGAGCAGCCAGCCGCGGTGCCGGACCAGCCGGCCGACCAGCCGCAGCACGGCTCCGTCGGGCAGGGACTCCCCCGCTGACGTCGCACACCGGTGCTGCACCACCGTGGAGGTGGCGAAGGCACACGCCGACAGCAGCGCCAGGACGATGGCCGCGGTCACGTCGGCGAGTCCACCACACGATCGCCGACCTGGCCGGGTGGCGGCCGGGATCACCGGCTCAGCAGGCACTTCCGTCACAGCCGCGGACCGTTACGGTGGGCCGGGTGTGCGACGGGGCGGGCAGGACGACCGGCGTGATCCGGTCACCCCGGGGCAACCCCGGGGGTCGTGTCGTTGCTCAGCATCTCGTCACCCGCCCGGCCGTGCGCTCCGCGCACCTGCTGACGCCTCGATCAGGGGCTGGCTGGCCGCCCCGTCGCCCACCCCGCCGGTGACCACCCCGCCGGTGACCGCGCCGACCGACCGGCAGGCGGCGACCACCGCCTCCGGCATCGCCGTGGCGCTGCTGGGCGGGCGCTGGCGGCGGCGGGAGATGGTCCGCCGGACGGCCGTCGCGCTCGGGTTGCCCCGGGCGCCGCGGTGGGTGGGCACGCTCGTCGGCGAGGTGCTGGCCGCCTACCGGGACGCCCCGGTGGACCGGCCGCGGGAGCTGTCCGCGTTCGTCCGGACGACGGAGGGCTGGCGGCGCGGCTGGACGGTGGCGCCGCAGCCGCGGGTGGTGCGCTGGCAGCCGACGACCACCGAGGTCGCGTTCCGCCGGTACGGGGTGACGGAGCTGCCGGACCTCGCGGCGCTGGCCCGGCTGCTGGACCTGGACGCCGGGGAGCTGGCCTGGTTCGCCGACGCGCACCGGCTGGAGCGCACGGTGGGTGAGCCGCTGCGGCACTACCGGTGGACCGCGCTCTCCTCACCGGACCGGACCCGGCTGGTGGCCGCACCGAAGCCGCGGCTGAAGGAGGCCCAGCGCCGGCTGCTGCGGCACGTGGTGGGCCCTCTGCCGGTGCACGCGGCGGCGCACGGCTGCGTGCCGGGCCGCTCGGTGCGGACGGCGGTGGCGCCGCACGCGGGGGCGGAGGTGGTGCTGCAGCTGGACCTGGAGGCGTTCTTCCCGAGCATCGCGGCGGAGCGGGTGCGCGCGCTGCTGCGCACGGTGGCCGGGCTGCCCGAGCCGGTGGCGCACGCGGTGACCGGGCTGGTCACGACGGTGGTGCCACGGTCGGTGTGGGGAGCGGTGCCGGTCGGCGCGGACGTCGACCGGCACTTCCGGGTCGGCCGCCGGCTGGCGGTGCCACACCTGCCGCAGGGGGCGCCGACGTCACCGGCGCTGGCGAACCTGGTGGCGTACCGGCTGGACCGGCGGCTGGCCGGGCTGGCCGCCTCGTTCGGCGGCGAGTACACCCGCTACGTCGACGACCTGACGTTCAGCGGCGGGCGCGGTCTCGACCGGGGGCGGTTCGAGGCGCTGGTCGGGGAGGTCGTGGCCGAGGAGGGGTTCCGGCTGAACGCGGCGAAGACCCGGTCGACGACGTCGGCGGGGCGGCAGTCGGTGCTGGGCGCGGTGGTGAACGTGCACCCGACGCTGCCGCGGACCGAGCGGGACGCGCTGCGAGCCCTGCTGCACAACTGCGCGGTGCACGGCTGGCGTTCGCAGGTGCGCGACCGGGACCCGGCGACCTTCCGCGAGCACGTGCTGGGGCGGATCGCCTGGGCGGCCTCGATCGACCCGGGGTTCGGAGCGCGGGCCCGGCGGCTGGCCGACCGGATCGACTGGAGCGCGTGAGCCCGCGCACCCCGGTGCCCCGCCGGCGGGGCGGAGTCCCGACCGTGGTCGCCCGGTGACATCGTGGGGCGGGTGAGAGCGGAGTGACGAGGCGGTTGCCCCCGCACCTGGACCCACGCGCCGGTCGCGGCCCGTCCGGAGGTGCTGCCGGGAGCGGCGCCGGGCGTGCTGCCGAGGGGTCGCGGTCGGTACGGCTCACCAGGGTCGCGCGGTCGGTCGCGGCCGTGCTCAGCGCGCTGGTGCTGGTCGGCAGCGGGTGGGGCTGGTACCTGGTCCGCGTGGCGGAGGCGAGCGTCAGCCGCACCGATGCCATCCCCGAGACCGGCAACACCGACGTCAACGGCGACGACCACGCCGGCTCGGAGATGAACCTGCTGCTGGTCGGGATGGACTCCCGCACGGGGCTGACCCCCGAGCAGCAGGCCGAGTTCAGCACCGGCGACCCCGACGGGGTGCTCAACACCGACTCGATGATGCTGGTGCACGTGCCGGCCGACGGGTCGGGCGCCTCGTTCGTGTCGCTGCCGCGGGACACCTACGTCTCGATCCCCGGCCACGGCGAGTCCCGGCTCAACTCGGCGTACGCCCGCGGCTACAACGCCGCGGACGGCGACGAGGCCGCCCGGGACGCCGCCGGCGCCCAGCTGCTGGTCCAGACGGTCAGCCAGTTCACCGGGCTGGAGATCGACCACTTCGCCGAGGTCGACCTGCTGGGGTTCATCAACCTGAGCTCGATCGTGGGCGGGGTCGAGGTGAACCTGTGCCGGGCGACCAGTGACCCGCTGTCCGGCGCCGACTTCCCGGCCGGCGTGCAGACCATCAGCGGCGCCGACGCGCTCGCGTTCGTCCGCCAGCGCCACGGGCTGCCGGGGTCCGACCTGGACCGGGTCGTGCGCCAGCAGGTCTACATCGCCGGCATGCTCCGCAACGTCCTCTCCTCCGACCTGCTGTTCGACCCGGGCAAGCAGAAGGCGATCGTGGAGCAGGTGGGCAGCAGCGTCACCTTCGACCAGGGGCTGGACGTCTTCGACCTCGCTGCGCAGATGCAGGGCGTGCAGCCGGACCGGATCACCTTCCAGACCATCCCGGGGCTGTCGGAGGCCCGCATCGACGGCGCCGAGGTCCTGGAGCCGCCGAGCCAGGAGGTGCTCAACGAGTTCTTCGCCTCGCTGAACGCCGCGCCGGAGGAGGAGGAGGAGCCCGCCGCACCGGCCCCGAGCAGCACGGCCCCGTCGGTGTCGCCGGCGTCGGTGACCGTGAGCGTGCTCAACGGCTCCGGCGTCTCCGGTGCGGCGGCGACCACTGCCGAGGCGCTGGCCGGCGCCGGCTTCGGGGCGGACAACGGCGGCAACGCCGATGCCACGGCGACGACGACGGTCAGCCACCGCGCCGGCGACGAGGCGGCGGCCGCGCTGGTCGCCGCGCAGGTGCCCGGCGCGGCCGTGGCGGTCGACGACGGCCTGGCCCCCGGCACGGTGCAGCTGGTCATCGGCGCCGACTTCAACGGCATCGGCCAGGCGGTGACCGCGCAGGCCCCTGCCGCACCCAGCAGCGACGCACCCACCGGGCGGACGGCAGCCGACTCCAGCTGCATCAACTGACCGGCGCCGTCCTTGACACCGCCGGACGCTGGACGGGTGACCGACGAGACGATCCGCGCGTGAGCTACCGACCGATCCGGAACGCCCGCTGGCTGATCCCGCTGCTGTTCGCCGTCTTCGGTGTCGCCGCGGTGGGGTTGACCATCGCCACCGCGCAGGGCGAGGGGCCGCCGTGGCCGTTCCTGCTGCTGTGGCTGGGCGCCCTGGGCTGGAACGCCTGGTGGTTCCTGCTCCGGACGTGCGTGGAGCTGGAGGTCGCCGGCGCCCAGCTCCAGTGGGCGACACCGCTGCGCGCAGGCGCCGTCTCGCTGCTGGACGTCGCGCGCATCCGGCGCAGCCGGCTGTCCGACCAGCTCGCGGTGATCGAGCTCCGGGCGGGACGGCCGCTGCTGGTGCCGGTCCGGTACGGCTTCGCCGCCCTGGAGCGGGAGATCATCGCCGGCGCCCCCGGCGTGGCGGTCGAGCAGCCCTAGGCACCGGCGCCGCGGGAGGCGAGCAGCCAGATCAGCTCCCCGGCGTCGTCGGTGGTGCTGCGCTGCCGCTGGAACCCGAGCTTCTCCAGCACCCGCAGTGACGGCGCGTTCTCCGCCCGGACGGTCGACCAGATCCGGGGCCGGCCGGTCGCGAACGCGGCGTCCAGCACGGCGCGGGCCGCCTCGGTCGCGTACCCCTGGCCGTGATGGCGGGGCAGCAGCTCGTAGGCCAGCTCGGGCTCCGCGACCGAACCCCGGCCGACGACGACCGCCGCGTAACCCAGCGGCTCGCCGTCCGGGCGCCGGCGCAGCACCAGCGCGCCGATGCCGTGCGTGGCCCAGAGCTGCTGCATCACGGCGATCCGCTCGCCGGCCTCCGCGACGGTGCACGGCGCACCGCCGCGCGCGGTGAACAGCTCGGCCAGCCAGGGGGCGTCGGCCGGCTGCTCGGGGGTGAGCACCAGCCGCGGCGTCTCCAGCCGGTCGGCCATCAGCGGGAGGACCGGCTGGCCGGTCACCCGAACCGCCCGGCGCGGAAGGCCCCCAGCAGCGGGCTCGGCTCGCCGCTGACGATCTCCTCGGCGAGCAGCTCCCCGACGACCAGCGCGAGCGTCGCACCGCTGTGCGTGAAGGCGACGTGCAGCCCGGCCACCCCGGGCACCGCGCCCAGCACCGGGTGACCGTCGCCGGGGATCGGCTTGCGGCCCACGCCGATCGAGTCCGCGGTCAGCGCGGGGTGGCCGGCGAGCAGCCGGGTGGCCTCGGCCAGCAGCCCCTGCACGGTGGAGTCGGCGACCTCGAAGGTGCCGTCGTCGCGGCGGACCACCTCCTCCTCCGACCAGGCGGCGTCCATCACCAGCCCGCCGCCGGGCGCCGGGCGCAGCGCCACCCGCGGGGTGTTCAGCACGGCGCGCAGGGCGTGGCCGACCGGCGGGGTGCGTACGAGCAGGGCGTTGGAGGTCGCGTCCGGGACGGTCACCCCCAGCTCGGCCAGCGCGACGGGCACCCCGGCGCCGGTGGCCAGCAGGACCGCGTCGGCCGGGACGACGTCCCCGGTGCCGGTGCGCACGCCGGTCACCCGGCCGCCGTCGACGACGACCCGGCAGTGCCCGGCGCGGGTGCGCACCTCTCCCCCGGTGGCGGCGAGGTCGCGGGCCAGGTGGGCGATGAGCGAGGGCAGGTCGACCCAGCCCTCGCCGGGGTTGAGCACGGCGCCGTCGTCCGGCAGCGCGGCGACGTCCAGGCCCGGGACGCGGGCGGCGACCTGGTCCGGCGTCAGCCACTCGGCCGGGTAGCCGACCGCTCGGTGGTGCGCGAGCGACTCCCGGACACCCTCCCCCCAGCGGAGCCCGCCGTCGAAGCGCACCCAGGGGACGTCGAGCGCGCGGTAGCGCGCCAGCCCGGCCGTCCGCAGCCGGTGGTACTCGGCGGGGTACGCGCCGGCGGAGTTCAGCCAGGACAGCGACCGCCCCGACGCGCCGTCGGCCAGCTCGCCGTCGGTCAGCAGCGTGACCCGGGCACCCCGCGCTGCCAGCTGGGCGGCGGTCGAGACGCCCAGCACTCCCCCACCGACGACGACCACCTGCATCCGCGGATCCATGTGGCCAGGTTCCCATCGACGCCCGGCATGCATCGCGCCGGTCGTTGGTTGTCCTCACCATCCGCACACCGCGGCCGCACCGGAAGAGGAGCAGCGTGACCACGACGACGGCGACCGCGGGGGTCGGCTTCCGCTCCGAACGAGGGCCGGTGCTGATCGGCGTCATGCTCGCGACGGCCCTGGTGGCGATCGACTCGACGATCATCGCCACCGCCGTCCCCTCGGTGGTCGACGACGTCGGCGGGTTCGCCGAGTTCCCGTGGCTGTTCTCGATCTACCTGCTGGCCCAGGCGGTCACCGTGCCGGTGTACGGCAAGCTGGCCGACCTGTTCGGCCGCAAGCCGGTCATGCTCGTCGGCATCGGGCTGTTCCTGCTCGGCTCGGTGCTGTGCGGGTTCGCCTGGAGCATGGGGTCGCTGATCGCCTTCCGCGCCCTGCAGGGGCTGGGGGCCGGCGCGGTCCAGCCGATGGCGATGACGATCGTCGGCGACCTCTACTCCCTCGCCGAGCGGGCGAAGGTGCAGGGCTACATCGCCAGCGTGTGGGCGATCAGCTCCGTCGTCGGCCCGACGCTCGGCGGGGTGTTCTCCGAGTACGTCAGCTGGCGGTGGATCTTCTTCGTCAACGTCCCGTTCTGCCTGCTCGCGGCGACCATGATCGGGCGCCGGCTCACCGAGACGGTCACCCGCAGCCGGCCGCGGATCGACTACGCCGGCGCGGGCGTGCTCACCGTCGGCCTCACCCTGCTGGTGCTCGGGCTGCTGGAGGGCGGGCAGGCCTGGGCGTGGGCGTCGCCGCAGAGCGTCGCCGTGCTGGCCGCCGGCGTCGTCCTGCTCGCGGTGTTCGTGCTCATCGAGCGCCGGGCCGCCGACCCCGTCGTCCCGCTGGCGCTGTTCCGGCACCGGCTGATCGTCACCACCAGCCTGGTCTCCGCCGCCGTCGGCGCGGTGCTGCTGGGGCTCACCACCTACGTGCCCACCTACGTGCAGGAGGCGCTGGGCACCGGTCCGCTGGTGGCCGGCTTCGCGCTGGCCGCGCTGACCATCGGGTGGCCGATCTCGGCGTCGCTGTCCGGGCGGCTGTACCTGCGGATCGGCATCCGGGCCACCGCGCTGCTGGGGTCGGTGGTCGTGGTGGCCGGCGCCGCCCTGCTGCTGCTCCTGGACGCCTCCTCCAGCGTCGTCCAGGTGGGCGCGACGTGCTTCGTGATCGGGCTGGGCATGGGGCTCACCGCGGCGCCGACGCTGATCGCCGCGCAGTCGGCGGTGGGCTGGCAGCAGCGCGGCGTGGTCACCGGCACCAACATGTTCTTCCGCTCGATGGGCAGCGCCCTGGGCGTCGCCGCCTTCGGGGCCGTCGTGAACGGGACGCTGGGCTCGGCGTCGCTGGAGTCGGCGGACGTCGGCGCGGAGGCACTCACCGACGCCGTCCACGGGGTCTTCGTCGCGACGGCGGGCGTGGCCGTGCTGCTGCTGGTGGCCGTCGCGCTCATGCCCCGGGAGGGGCGCTCCACCGGGCCCACCCCGGCCGAGCCGGCCCCAGCCGGGCCCACCGCCGCCGCTTGACGGTCAGGCCGGCGCGCTGCTGAGTCCGGCCACCCCGAGGGTGCGGATCAGGTCGAACCGGGAGGCGTCCTCGGTGCCCGGCTCGGCGGTGTAGGTGACGATGCGCAGGTCGGTGCAGTTCGCAGTGAAGATGTCGCAGTCCAGCGTCACCGGCCCCACGGCCGGGTGGGCGAAGGTCTTGCTCTTCGACCGGTGCTCCACGACCGTGCCCTCGGCCCACATCCGCGCGAACCGGTCGTTGCCGTGCAGCTCGGTCAACAGCGCCCGCACAGACACGTCGTCGGGGTACCGGATCACCGCGGTGCGCAGGTCGGAGACGAGGGCACGCTCGTGCCGTTCCTCCTCGGCGGGGGTCCACACGACCTGCGGGGTCCGGCCGGCGAACTGCGCGGCGATCAGGTTCTCCCCCGGTTGGACGGGACCGAGCAACGCCTCCGAGGCGGCGTTGAGCGTCAGCAGCGTCCAGTGCGCGGTCCAGACGCTGACGGCGACGTCCGGCAAGCGGGCGATCAGCCGCTGCACGCTGCCGGGGATGTGCGTCGGCACGGCGCTCGCGGCCGGGGCGGGCAGCCCGGCGGCGAGGTACAGCTGGTCACGCTCGCAGTCGGCGACCTGCAGTACCCGGGCGAGCGACGCGACGACCTGCGCCGACGGCCGCGCCGCGCGCCCCTGCTCCAGCCGAACGAGGTAGTCGACCGACAGCCCGGCCAGCAGCGCGACCTCCTCGCGGCGGAGGCCCGCGGTGCGCCGCTGCCCGGCCGGGAACCCGACGGCGGCGGGCTGCAGCCGCTCCCGCCACGCGCGCAGCAGCGTCGCCAGTTCCCCTCGGTCGGTCATGCGCCCATCGTCGTCCACCGTGGGCGAGCTGGGTGGTACTGCCGTTCCCCCCGTCGAACGGGACCACCGGACACCGCCGGTCCGGGGGCACTGTCGGTGGCATGACGACGACAGTGATCACCGGTGGGAACAAGAGCCTGGGCTACGAGACGGCCCGGCGGCTGAAGGAGCACGGGCACCGGGTGGCGATCGGCGCCCGCGATCCTGAGCGCGGGCGCCGCGCGGCGGAGGAGCTCGGCGTGGACTGGGTGCAGCTGGACGTGACCTCCGACGAGTCGGTGGCCGCGGCGGCTGCGGAGGTGCGGGAGCGGTTCGGCGGGCTGGACGTGCTGGTCAACAACGCGGGCATCGCCGGGCCGATCGGCGCGGTGGAGGACTACACCGCCGCTGACCTGATGGCCGTGCTGGACACGAACACCGGTGGGATCGTCCGGACGACGCACGCCTTCCTGCCGCTGCTGCGCGCGTCGGCGGCGCCGGTGATCGTGAACGTGTCCAGCGGGCTGGGCTCGTTCGCCGCGCGCTCCGACGAGTCCCGCATCGAGCACTCCGTGCCCTCGCTCGGCTACTCGGCCAGCAAGGCGGCGGTCAACATGCTCACCTCGATCTACGCCCAGTTCCTCCCGCAGCTGCGGGTCAACACCGTGGACCCGGGCTACACGGCCACCGACTTCAACGGCCACGCCGGCCCGCAGACCGTCACCGAGGGCACCGGCGCGATCGTGGCGATGGCCACGATCGGCGCGGACGGCCCGACCGGCACCTTCACCGACCGGCACGGCGCCGTCGGCTGGTGACCCTCCGCCTGGGCCCGGGCTGTTCCCGGCCGGGCCCAGGCGGCGCGGGGCGTCGTCCGCTGGGCACCCCACACCGCCCGTTCCCGTCAGGAGTCGGTGACGGCGGCGGTGTCCCGCTGCGCGCGGACGGCGTCCAGCCGGGCCTCGAGGGCCGCGGTCATCCCGGCCCACGAGTCGCTGCCGAGCACGAGGCGCAGCGGCGCGGGGTCCCGGTCCACGCTGTCGATCATCGCGGCGGCCATCCGGGCCGGGTCCCCGATGACGCCGGGCGGGCCGCCGTCCCGGAAGGCGCGGACCGCCGCCGCCGGCGAGTCGTCGTAGGCGTCGAGCGGCACGGCGAAGCGCAGCCCGCTGGAGCCGAAGTCGGTGCGGGCGCCGCCAGGCTCGACGATGGTGACGCCGATGCCGAACGGTGCCACCTCGGGGGCCAGCGCCTCGCAGAAGCCCTCGATGCCCCACTTCGAGGCGTTGTACAGCGAGGAGCCGGGCCACGCGGCCTGGCCGGCCATCGACGACAGCTGGAGCACCCGCCCGCCGCCGGCGGCGCGCAGGTGCGGGAGCGCGGCGCGGATGAGCTGGACCGAGCCGAGCAGGTTGGTGTCGAGCTGGTGGCGCACCTGCTCGTCGGTGAGCTCCTCGGCGGCGCCGAACAGCCCGTACCCGGCGTTGCTGACGACGACGTCGAGCCGGCCGAAGCGGGCCCGCGCGTCGTCCACGACCGGGCGGATGCGGTCGGTGTCGGTGAGGTCGAGGCGCTGGAAGGCGAAGGTGTCGGGGTGGGTGTCGACGAGGTCGGCGACCGCGTCGGGCCGCCGGACGGTGCCGACGACGCGGTCGCCGCGGGCGAGGAGCTGCTCGGCGAGCTGGCGGCCGAAGCCGCTGCTCACCCCGGTGATGAGCCAGGTTCGTGTCATGCGCCCAGCGTCGGGAGGCGGTGCGCCGGCAACCAGGCCCCCGGGGAGGGGGTGCCGGCAGGGACAGGCAGCGGGGCGCCGCGGCGACCTACGGTTCGAGCATGGCGGAGAACCTGATCGGCGAGTACCTGCGGGCCAGGCGCGAGCGGGTGCGTCCCGAGGACGTCGGGATCCCCGTGACCAACCACCGCCGCGTGCCGGGCCTGCGCCGCGACGAGCTGGCGATGCTCGCCGGGGTCAGCACCGAGTACTACACGCGCCTGGAGCAGGGGCGTGACCGGCACCCGTCGGCGCAGGTGCTCGACGCGGTGGCGCGGGCGCTGGGCCTGGACGGCGCGTCGACCGCGCACCTGCACGACCTGGCGGACCCGGCGCCCCGCCGCCGGCGCGCGCAGCGCCGTGCCGAGCGGGTGCGACCGAGCGTCACCCAGCTGATCGCGTCGTGGGAGCACACGCCGGCCTTCGTGCAGGGCCGCCACCTCGACGTGCTGGCCGCCAACCGGCTGGCGGTGGCGCTGTCGCCGCTGTTCACCCCGGGCACCAACCTGCTGCGCACCGTGCTCCTCGAGCCGGGCGCCTTCGGCTCCCCGGCCGAGCTGGAGGCGGCCGCCGTCGACCTGGTCGCCGTGCTGCGGAGCGCCGCCGGCCCGGACGTCGACGATCCGCGACTGGCGGAGCTGGTCGGCGAGCTGTCGGTGCGCAGCGACCTGTTCCGGCGGCTCTGGGCGCGCCACGACGTGCGCCGGCACCCCGGCGGCGGCGTGTACCGGATGCAGCACCCGCAGGTCGGTGACCTGGAGCTGCGCTACGACAAGTTCGCCGTCGCGGACGCCGACGACCAGGTGCTGGTGGTCTACCAGGCGGAGCCGGGTTCCCGGTCGGCCGAGTCACTGGCCCTGCTCGCCACGATCGCCGGTGCCGGTGCCGAGGTCGGGCACCCCGGCGACGACTCGCAGTCGCCGGACGTCTCCCGGCCGGGCACGGCCGTCGGTGCCGCACCGGCGCTCGTCCGCCGTCCTCAGGCGCCCAGTGAGAGGAGCAACCAGGCGGCTCCCCCGGCAGCGGCGATGAGGACCGAGACCGCGTAGGCAGCGACCCACTGGAAGCCGCGGACGCGCGCACCGCGGTCGGGCACGAGCTCACGAAGTTCCAGCACGGGGGCGGGGCTGCGCCGGTACCAGCCGCGGACCACGACGTCGGTGTCCAGCAGGTCGGGCACCCGGAGCAGGCCGAAGAGGCTGCGCGCGAAGGGCCACGGCTGCAGGTACAGCACCGGCACGAACCCCGACTCGTCCTGGACGACGAGGTCGGGGCTGAGCGCGTAGCCCGGGGTGCCGCGGCCGATCACCCGCCCGCGCAGCTCGACGGGCAGGCCGGTGACCGGGCTGGCGTCGAGCCGGGTGAGCAGCTCGGTGACCCGGGCCTGGGGGCGGCTCGGCCCGAGCGGCCGCGCGAAGGCGGTGCGGACGAACAGCGCCGCGCCGCCGACGGTGGCGGCCTGGGCGAGCAGCAGCCAGTCGTCCAGACCCCAGGCGACGGCGCCGACGAGCAGGGCGATGAACGGCAGGTACCGCACCGGGAGCTCCAGCCAGAAGCGGCGCCGCGCGCGGGCCAGCTCGGGGCCCTCGCACGACTCGGCCACCGCCCGCGAGCTCCAGCGCTGCGGGGCACCGGGCAGTCCGCTGTCCTCCAGGGACGCGATCCGCCGCACGATCAGCGGGTGGGTGCTGAAGAGCTGGGTGAAGCGGGCCCACGGATTGCAGGTGTCCCAGCGCAGGGCGCCGATCACCTCCATCGGCTCGAGCCCGCGCTCCCGGGCGGCGAGCACGGTGGCACCCTGCGCCTGGTCGGCGATGCCGAGCACCCCGACGGCCCGCACCCGCTGGTGCCGCCGGTCCTGCTTGGCCAGCTCCTTCTGCCGTTCCTTCTGCTTGCTCTGCTTGGCCTCGTGCGCGGCGGCCGCCCGTTCGGCGTCCACCTGGCCCATGCCGTAGCCGATCTTGACCAGGGCGGAGCAGAGCGCGTCGCCGTGCCCGGTGACCGAGCAGCTGTAGTGGTCGGCCCCCAGCTCCCGTGCCCGGCTCAGCGACAGGACCACCAGCTGGGACAGCAGGTAGCCGAGGAACCCGATCACCGCGGGGATCGCCGTGTTGGCGTTGTTGCTGCTCCGCAGGGAGAGGTACACGTAGTAGAGGACGACGGGCACGGTGCCGGCGATCGCCATCACGACGACGTCGTTCTGCCGCACGTGCCCGACCTCGTGGGCGACGACGGCGTCCAGCTCACGCTCGTCGAGGCGCTCCAGCAGTCCGCGGGTCACGTAGATCCGGGCGTTGCCGCGGGTGTGCCCGAAGGTGAAGGCGTTGGGCGTCCCGTCGTCGACGATGCCGAGTCGCACCGGGCGGACGCCGGCCTCGGCGCAGCGCCGGGCGACGAGCGCACCGACCTCGTGGTCGGTGTCGTAGCGGTCGCCGGTCCAGGCGATCCGGGTGGCGGGGATGAGCCACTGGATGAGGTAGGGGGCGATCGCGTACTGCGCGGCGACGACCACGACGGCCAGCACGATCGGCACCCAGAGGGGCGCACCGAGGAGCAGGAGAACGCCCCCGCCGGCGGCGAGCAGCGCTCCGAGCAGGGTGAGCGAGATGGCGGAGTGGCGGAGCACGTAGCCGGTCATGGGTGGCTTCCCGAGCGTCGACGACAGAGCCGTGGTGCCTGGTCCCCCCGCTCCCCGCAGCATGATCACGGGTCGCGCCGGGGACAGGCTCTCCTGGTCAGGCAGCGCCCGCAACCCGCTGCCGGTGAGTGTTGCGAGCCGGGTTCCGAGACGCGGCCGAGCTCCGGAGCGGCGGTTCCGACGCTGATCGGTGTCGTGGCCCGACGCAGCGCGCCGCCGTCCGGGCGCGTTGGGCGCTGCCGGACGCCCGGAGATCGGACACGCGTCAGGTCAGCAGGGGGCCGACGAGGATCTCGGTGCCGTCGGGGCGCCGGGTGCGCCATCGGCCGCCGGGATCTCGTTCGACCCGGAAGCCGTGGTGGACCTTGGTGTGGTGCCGTTCGCAGAGCAACGCTGAGTTCTCCAACGACGTCTCGCCGCCGTGCAGCCAGTGGATCAGGTGGTGGACGTCGCACCACCAGCTCGGAGCGCCGCAGCCGGCGAACACGCAGCTCTCGTCCCGCCGCTCCACTGCCTTGCGCAAGCCAGGGGTGACCACCCGGTGGTCCCGGCCCAGATCCAGCGGGGTCCCATCGGGGCCCATCACGATCCGGGAGATGCTGCCGTCACAGGCCAGGTAGCGGGCCCGGGCGGCGGAGATGGTCGCCCCAAAGCTCAGGTCCGCCGCACCCGCGCCGGTGGCCGGGTCGACCAGGTCGTCGAGGTCGATGCCCACGACCACGTGCGGCTTCACCGTCCGCAGGGTCGGCAGGTTGCCCGAGGCGAGCTGGTTGTCGCACAGCTGCACCAGCGCATCGGCGTTCTGCTGCGCCCGGGTCCGGCTGTCGCCCTTGGGGCGGTCGGCCTGCATGATCGACTCGATCGCCGCCTGCACCTTCTCCCCACCCACCGCGTCCAGGTCGAAACGGCCGGTGACGCTGCCATCGGCGTGCTTGGCGATGGTCAGCCGACGACCCTCCGTCGGGTCCGGCTCGGGGCCGTCGGGGTCCAGCGCGTCCTCGAATGCCTGCACCGCGGCGACCAGCGACTGGTGCGGCGACTCCGCCGCCACCTGCGCCCACACCCGGTCGAACGCAGCCAGGTCGATGCCCTGCTCGGCTGCCCGGGCAACCTCGGACTCCCCCACCTTCTCGGCCACCACGTTCCGCGCACCGCACCGTGCGGGTCAGCTCCGCGGCGACCCGGTTCTGCACGGCCACCAACTCGGCGATCCGGTCGAGCACGCCGCCGTCCGTCAGACCGTGCAGATCGTCGGCCGCCAAGGCGTCGAGAGCCGACATCAACTCGCTCACGACACCTCCCACTGCGTTCGAACGTGTGTGCGAAGACTATCGCGGATGAGGTGGTCGCTCAACCCGAATCCGCAGGTCAACGCCCTGTCCACAGATGTTCGAGACACCTTGACAAGCCGCGAGAGACAAGCCGCGAGGCAGCAGTGCCCCGAGGTCCGATGAGCGGCCGACCACGACCGCGCCGCCGCTGAGCGACGTCCGATGTCGAGAATCCGCGACCGGTTCCGTCCCCCGGGTGTCCGCGGCCACGATGGGCCGCACCACCACCGAGGAGATCCACGATGGCCAAGTACCTGATGCTCAAGCACTACCGGAGCACGTCGAAGTCGCTCGACTGCGCGCCGATGGACCGGTGGACGCCGGACGAGGTCTCGGCCCACGTCCAGTACATGAACGACTTCGCGGCCAAGCTGACCGAGACCGGCGAGTTCGTCGACGGGCAGGCCCTGGCTCCCGAGGGAGTGTGGGTGCGGTACGACGGCGAGGGCCGCCCGCCGGTCACCGACGGGCCGTTCGCCGAGACCAAGGACCTCATCGCCGGGTGGATGGTGATCGACGTCGACAGCCACGAGCGGGCCGTCGAGCTGGCCGGCGAGCTGTCGGCCGCTCCCGGGCCGGATGGGGAGCCGATCCGCGAGTGGCTGGAGCTGCGGCCGTTCCTGGGGGCGCCCCCCACCATCACCGAGTGACCCCACCGGTGGACGACGTCCTGGTGCGCAGCCTGGTGCCGGGCGTGCTCGGCGTCCTCGTCCGTCGCGGAGCCGACTTCGCGGCGGCCGAGGACGCCGTCCAGGAGGCGCTGGTCGAGGCGGTCCGCACCTGGCCGGCCGCCCCACCGCGGGACCCGACGGGCTGGCTGGTCACCGTCGCCTGGCGCAAGTTCCTCGACGCGACCCGGGCGGAGGCCACCCGCCGTCGCCGGGAGGAGGCGGTCGCCGACCAACCGCCGTCCGGGCCGGTGCCCTCGGCGGACGACACGCTGCAGCTGTACTTCCTCTGCGCCCACCCGTCGCTGACGCCGGCGTCGGCGGTCGCGCTCACGCTGCGCGCCGTCGGCGGGCTGACCACCCGGCAGATCGCCGCGGCCTACCTGGTGCCCGAGGCGACGATGGCGCAGCGGATCAGCCGGGCGAAGCGCACCGTCTCCGGCGTCCGGTTCGACGAGTCCGGCGACGTCGCCACCGTGCTGCGCGTGCTGTACCTGGTGTTCAACGAGGGCTACTCGGGCGACGTCGACCTGGCCGCGGAGGCGATCCGGCTCACCCGTCAGCTCGCCGCCGCCGTCGACCACCCCGAGGTGGCGGGGCTGCTCGCGCTGATGCTCTTGCACCACGCCCGGCGCGCCGCCCGGACCGCCCCCGACGGCAGCCTGGTGCCGCTCGCCGAGCAGGACCGCCGCCGGTGGGACACCGCGCTCATCAGCGAGGGAGTCCAGGTGCTGCAGGCCGCCCTGACCCGGGACCGGCTCGGCGAGTACCAGGCCCAGGCCGCGATCGCGGCGCTGCACGCCGACGCACCCACCGCCGCGGAGACCGACTGGGTGCAGATCGTCGAGTGGTACGACGAGCTGGTCCGGCTGACCGGCAGCCCGGTGGTGCTGCTCAACCGCGCCGTCGCCGTCGGAGAGGCCGACGGTCCGCGCGCCGGCCTGGCGGCGCTCGCCTCGGTGGACGCCTCGGTCCCCCGCTTCGCCGCCGTCCAGGCGTACCTGCACGAGAAGGACGGCGACCGGGCGACGGCGGCGCGGCTCTACGCCGAGGCGGCCGCCCTGGCGGGCAACAGGGCCGAGCGCGACCACCTCACCCGCCAGGCTGCCCGGCTCAACTCCCGCCACTGAGGTCGCGGGCTCGGCTGATCTGGTCGGTGGTCAGGACGCAGATCGCCCCGTCAGGGCGCTCGGACCAACCCCTCCTGGTAAGCGATGACGACCAGCTGGGCCCGGTCGCGGGCACCCAGCTTCGTCATCGCCCGGTGCACGTGGGTGCGCACGGTCAGCGGGCTCACGACCAGCCGGTCGGCGATCTCCTGGTTGGACAGGCCGAGCGCGGCCAGCCCGGTGATCTCGCGCTCGCGGTCGGTCAGCCTCGGGAGCAGTCCGCGCGGCAGGTCTCCGACGCCGTCCGGACCGGCCAGGAAGCGGTCGATGAGCACCCGAGTGGCGACCGGCGAGAGCAGCGCCTCCCCGTCCACGACCGTCCGGATCCCGGCGAGCAGCTCGGCGGGCGTGACGTCCTTGCCCAGGAAGCCGCTCGCCCCGGCCCGGAGCGCGTGCGCCACGTGCTCGTCGGACTCGAAGGTGGTCAGGATCAGCACCCGCGTGCCCGCCAGGTCGGGGGCGGAGCAGATCTGCCGGGTCGCGGCGAGGCCGTCCAGGACCGGCATCCGGATGTCCATCAGGACCAGGTCCGGCTGGTGCCGCCGGGCGAGGTCGACCGCCTCCTCGCCGTTCGCGGCCTCGGCGACGACCGTCAGGTCGTCCTCGGAGTCGATCAGCATGCGGAACGTCGAGCGCAGCAGCGCCTGGTCGTCGGCCAGCAGCACCCGGATCATCGGGCTCCCTCCCAGGGCTTCAGCGGGGCGGTGAAGGTCACGGCGTACCGATCGGACCCGACCGGGCCGGCCTGGACCGTGCCGTCCAGCGCGAGCGCGCGCTCGCGCATCCCGATCAGCCCGTAGCCCGATCCCACCGGTCCGGGCCGGACGCCGGTGTTCTTCACCTGAACGCAGAAGGTGTCCTCGGTGCGGCGCACGGTGATCGTCACGGACGGCCGGACCGCGTGCTTGGTGACGTTGGTCAGCGCCTCCTGGACGACCCGGTACGCGGTGACGTCGACCAGCCGGGGCAGGCACTCCAGCGGCCCCTCGCGGACCACCGTGACCTCGATGCCGGCCGCCCGGCACGGCTCGACCAGCTCGTCGAGCTGGTCGAGGCCCGGTGCCGGCACGGTGTCCACCGGGGGGTCGTCGTCGAAGGTGCGCAGCACGGCCACGGTGGCCTTGAGCTCCTGGAGCGCCGCCGACGTGGAGACGCTGAGCCCGGCCAGCAGCTCCCGCGCCTGCTCGGGACGCTTGTCCAGCAGGTGGTCCGCGGCGCCGGCCTGCGCGTGGGCCACCGTGAGGTGGTGGGCGACGACGTCGTGCAGCTCGCGGGCGATGCGCAGGCGTTCCTCGCCCACCCGGTGCCGCACCTCGTCGTCCCGGCTGCGCTCGGCGTCCTCGGCGCGGGCCTGGACCACGTCGAGGTAGGAGCGGTGGGCCTGGGCCGTGCGGCCGGCGAACACCGCCGGCAGCAGCCACAGCGCGACGCCGACGGTGCGCAGCACCAGCGAGCCCCCGGTGGGGGCGTCGGTCAGCCCGCCCAGGATCACCGCGGCCACCGCGGACCCGGTCCACCAGGCGACCGCCCGCACCGACCCGACGACCGCGAGCCAGTACAGGCAGCCGATCAGCGGGGCCAGCAGCAACGGCGTCGGCAGGTAGCCGAGCGCGCACGCGGCGGTCTCGCAGCAGATCGCGACGGCCGTCGCGGCGCGCGGCCGCCGGGCGGCGGTGAACAGCGCTGCGCTGGCGACCAGGCTCAGCAGCACGCCGGGGACGAGCACGGCCGGACCGACGATCCCCTGGGTGCCGATGCTGGCCCCGAGGGCGGCGAAGAGGAATGCGACGAGCGCGGCCGCCGCGTCCCGCACCCCCGGCCTAGTGCTCATCAGCGGTTGCTCAGCGCCAGGTCGGGTCGCGCCTCGGCCTGCGCGGGGGCCAGCGACGCACCCTCCACGTCGACGCGGGGCAGCAGCCGGTCGAGCCAGCGCGGCAGCCACCACGCCCGCTCCCCGAGCAGTTGCAGGACGGCGGGCACCAGCGTCAGCCGGACGACGAAGGCGTCGAAGAAGACCGCCGCGGCGAGCCCGAGACCGACCATCTTGATCAGCGGTTCCGACGCCGCGGCGAACCCGCCGAACACCGCGATCATGATGACCGCGGCGGCGACCACGACCTTCGAGCTCTGCCCGAAGCCGGTGCCGACTGCCTGGCGGGCCGGCACGCCGTGCACGTGCGCCTCCCGCATCCGCGACACCAGGAACACCTCGTAGTCCATCGCCAGCCCGAACACGATCCCCACCAGCAGGATCGGCATCAGGCTCATGACCGGGCCAGTCTGCTCGACACCGAGCAGATCACCTGCCCAGCCCCACTGGAAGACCGCGACGATCACCCCGATCGAGGCGAACAGCGAGAGCAGGAAGCCGCCCGCGGCCTTGATGGGCACCCAGATCGAGCGGAACACCACCATCAGGAGCAGCACCGCGAGACCGACGACGAGCGCGACGTAGGGCAGCAGGGCCGACTGGGTCTTCTGCGCCATGTCGATGTCGAGCGCCGTCGTCCCGGTGATCTCGTAGCTGACGCCCTGGTCGCGTTCCACGGCTGGGCGGGCGTCGCGCAGCGACTCCACCAGCGCCTCGGTGCGCTCGTCGGTCGGCCCGGTGGTGGGGACGGCGGTGAGGATCGCGGTGTCCCCCGGCTCGTTGAAGGTCGGGGTCGACACCGAGGCCACGCCGTCGGTGGCCGCGATGCTGTCCGCGACGGCCGCCGCGGCGGTCTCGGGGTCGCCGGCGCCGCGGGCGTCGACCACCACCGTCAGCGGGCCGTTGGAACCGGGGCCGAACGCCTCGGCCCGCAGGTCGTAGGCCCGGCGCTCGGTGGCCGTGGTCGGCAGCGAGGCGTCGCCGGGGGTGCCCAGCTGCAACGACAGCGCCGGGACGGCGACGGCGGCGAGCACCGCGACCCCGGCCACCGTGACCAGCAGCGGTCGGCGCCGCACCAGCCGCATCCACGTGCGGGCCACCGGGACACGGGGGTTCGTGCCCGTCTCTCGCCGCTGCGCCCGCGAGCGAGCCCGGTTCGGGAACATGCCCAGCAGGGCTGGGACCAGGGTCAGCGCGACCAGGACGGCCACGACGACGGCGCCGGCGGCGGCCAGCCCCATCTTCGTTAGCGACGGGATCCCGACCACGAGCAGCCCGGCGAGCGCGATCACCACCGTCGTCCCGGCGAAGACGACCGCGGACCCGGCGGTGCCGACGGCGCGGCCGGCCGCCGTCTCGGCGTCGTCCTGGATGCCGCGTTCCTCCTGGTACCGGGAGACGACGAACATGGCGTAGTCGATGCCGACCGCGAGCCCGAGCATCAGCGCGAGCATCCCGCTGGTGATCGCCATGCCCAGCGGGCCGGCGAGGGCCCAGACGCCGAGGAACGAGATGGCCACCCCGATGATCGCCGTGAGCAGGGGCAGCCCCGCGGCCACCAGCGACCCGAAGGTCAGCAGCAGGACGACGGCCGCGACCGCGACCCCGAGCAGCTCGGTGGCGCTCATGGCGGTGGGGCTGTTGAGCGCCGAGCCACGCATCTCCGCGGTCAGCCCGTCGTCCCGCGCCTGGTCCACCGCTTCCTCGAGCAGGGCGCGCGACTCGTCGGTCACCTCCGCCGACGGCACGTCGTAGCTCACCGACGCAAAGCCGGTCGAGCCGTCGGCGCTGATGCTCGCGCCCGCCGAGGGCGGCACGACCCGGGACACCTGCGGGCTGTCGGCGGCGGTGGCCAGCGCCGCCTCGACGGCCGCCCGGTTCGCCGGCGCCTCCAGCGACCCGCCCTCCGGGGCAACGAAGACGAGCGTCGCCGACGCCGCGTCCGTGGGGGTGTCCGGGAAGCGCTCGGCGAGGAGGTCGAACGCCTCCTGCGACTCGATGCCCGGGATGGTCGCCCGGGTGTTCACCGGGCCCTCGGACGTGACGGCGGCCGTCACCGCCCCGGCGAGGACCAATAGCCAGAGCACAGCGACCGACCACCGCCGTCGGAAGGAGAAGCGGCCGAGACGATCGAGCAGACCTGCCATGTCGGTACACCCCAGTGGTCGTGGTGGTTGTCCCGAGCAGCGTTTCGTCCAGGCAGGGGCCCCGTCGTCGTGCAGGCGCAGGCTCCGTCTACGCAAATCGCAGTAGATGGCGGGGTGAGCGGCGGGCATGACTGCACCTCGTTGGACGGGAGTGCCTGGCATCTGTCGGCACCCGTGGCCCCGCCGGTGCAACTCCCGCCGTCCAGGCAGTTGACTCACTGAGACCTGTGTCGCCGCGTTGCCAGGCACCTCCTGAAGTCAGGTGACCCGCCCAGGCACCGCCTGGACGTCGGCGTTGGTGCTCCGGCTCCGCGTTGCCGGGTCGCCGTTGGCGTCGTCGCCGACAGCAACCCCGCATTGACGCCTCGGCCGCCTCGACGCGGTCCCGGCCACGGACTCCCGGGCGCCGCTCTCGGCGCCTCCTGGCCGCTGGTTCCTGCATTGCGGCCCCGCTCCACTCCCGGAGACGGGGCCGCAAACTCTTGACCCAAACGACCGGTAAGGCTCCGGCTCAGCCACACCCGGCGCGTCCCGGAGACGCCACTCGGTGGACCGACGGAGCCCCACAGCGTGTGCACGCCGCCAGGATCGCTTCATCCCCGCCGTAGGCCCGGTGGCAGCCGATCTCCGTCATGGGCACCCGCCCGCACATTGGACAGTTGAGGGAAGGACGACGGTGGACGACCAGACCTTGGACAACCGGCCAGCCTGACCATCACTTCCGTCGACGCACCGATCCCACGACAACTCGTAGCGCTTGACCGACCGCATTGCCCCCCTGCACGAGCACGGGCACGGGGGACGCAATTGCTTGACCGAGCACCGAAACGACGGACGCGATCGTTTGACCAAAAACCTGCACTAGAACACCAGGCTCGTACTCGTAGGCCCGCCACCAGACTGGCTGTCGAACACCATCAGCCGTCGAGGCGTCCAACCTGCCGCGAAATCGAATCCACGTTATCCCCTTGCCGTCAACGAACGAGGCTCGAACGTCCGGTTGCTGCACCAGCAGTTCGTAGGGAAGAGCAACCTCTTCCCTACCACCCGGGGCTACCAGCGTGTAGGTGACCGTATGGAGAACGTCATCCTTGCCTTTGGGAAGAAAATCGCAAACTACATTCTCAATAATTTCGTCTGACGAGTTGCGAAGAGTGAGGGCATACCTCTCCGACTTCACAACGCGACCGGATGATTCGCGTTCCTCTGGCAGGAGGTCCGCCCATGCCGAGAACTTGGTCGCCTGCTCCCGTAGTCGGAGCTCCGCGTTAACCCTATCTCGTCGCTCCTCGCGGCGATAAGCACCCGCTGCATAACGCGCCGCGATAATGGCGGTGCCGAATGCCGCCCATGACGGCGCGTTACCCCAGTCAACATCAGACAACGAATCTTCCAACGTCACGGCGGCTACTCTGCCAGAGAGTTCACCCGTTCCCGCGCTGCGACGCGACTAGAGGCTTGAGGCTTGAGGCTTGAGGGACAGTCGCCCATTTTCGGCGCACCTATATCACAAGCACGCCCACTCGGAAGACGACGACTTGACGCCGTCCGCGACGCCCGTCACTTCTTGAGCGACTTGCCGATGTCCACGATGGCGTTGCGGATCTCGTGCAGGGACCCGGGAGGCGCGGCGGAGCCCTCTCGCCACTGTCTCAGGTCGAGCGTGTAGCGCAACTGCTCCACGGGGCCGAAGGGGCCGACGGCGTCCACCGTCACCTGGTGTGCCCCTACGATCCCCTCCGACATCACCTCAAACGACACCCCCAGGTTCCAGGTCATCCGTCGGCCTGGGGTCAAAGCCGAAATCCCGGAATCCAACCCTGTGAAGAAGACCCTGTTCTTACGATGCACGTCAACCAAGGGCGGATCGAAGCTGACTCGAACATCCCGGGCCACCGTCGGGCCGCTGTTCTCCACGATGACCTGGATCAATTGGCCGTGGCCGAGGTCGGGGCGAACATCGGCCCAGACGTACGGCTGCGCCGCGTCCCGGTGCATCCGGCGCTGAAGGTCGGTCTGCGCTCTGGATTCCGCAACTTGGTCCCGGGCGCTCCTGGCCTGGTAGATCGCCGCCGCGAGCGCTGCCAATGAGATGCCTGCGGCCACGACCGCGACGACTGCCGATGCATCCATGAGAGGAGCGTCGCAGGTAGCTGTGACACCACCGGCCTACGCGCCGGCACGGGCTCCACCGAGACAGAGCCGCCATCGGCTTCACGGCGCACCAGTCTGGCGGGGCAAGTGCTCCAACTACGGCAGGCACATCAGCTCTTCCCACGCCTTCGGGTGCGTGAGCACTACCGCTGCACGGTCACTCCGGGAAGGCCCGAGTTGAGCGCGATGATCTTGCCGGACCCCGCCACCAGCAGCCGGAGGCCGCATCCGCAACGCCACCCTGACCAGCCGGTACAGCGGGATTCGTCGGCGCCCACGAGGTTGAGCTGGCGGGTCTGCATGGCGACGACTTCGGGCAGCGACACCCGCAGCTCAAAGCTAGACCACTACACAAAATCTCCCTTGCGTCTCCGGTCGCCGAATCGGCGACCGGAGACTGCCTCGCAGACGCGCGGGAAGGCATGACACCCTCGCGCGCGTGGAGTGGTACGAGCTGACGGTCAACCTAGTGACAGGGCTCGCCTGGCCGGCGGTAGTAGGCGGGATCGCGTGGGGGTTCCGCTCCAGGATCAGGGAACTGTTGGGACGAACGGGTCGCCTCACCCTCCCTGGTGGCGTGGAGTGGCATCAAGCCGAGATTGCCGACAAGGAGAGGGAACTCCTGGCAGAGGTCGAGGAGTCCGCACCCGTCCTCATCGTCCGTGGTGACAACGATCAGCCTCCGCCGCTTCTTTCCGACCTCACGCATGCCGATGGGCAGCACGGTGCCCCTCGGCCTGGCCACCCGTCGCCGGGCAAGGGAAGCGGACGAGGTGCCCGGCGATATGAGGGGAGTGCCACGGGACGATCAGGACTGGTCGCATCGCAGCGTGAAGCCTTTGAGGACGTCGTTCAGCGCGCCGCCGAGTGGGGCGCCGCGCGCGGCCGGGCCGGGCTCGGCGTCGAGGGCACGAAGGTTGAGTGGGGAAACGACGGCTCACCCAGGCTCGACATACCGCGCGTCACTGACAGGCCGATCGCAGGCAGCGCCGACAGCATGGAGGTGGTGCTCTCCGGGTTCGCCGACGTCAACGACCGTGAGAACCGGGGCGTTACGCGGGATGAAGCGCGCGACATCGCCAGAAGGGCAGGCATGGACCCGCGCGGCACAGCAGGCTATTACTCCATGGAGCCGCCCTTGCTCGTCTCCGGGAAGGATGGCAGCCGCTGGATCACTCAGACCGGCCGGGACCGCCTGCGTCGGCTTCGAGAACGATGAACCGGTTCGGCAGGGCGCCCCAGTCTGCATCACCCGCAACTGAAAGCTAGGAACAATGCACAGGTTGCGTGCACCGGCCTCAGGCGAGTGGCAGGTCCTTGAGAGTCTTGTGGGCGAAATCGCCGCTCGTCGCGCTCCGGTGAAATCACATCCGGACAGTCTGCCGTTCCTCATACTCGCGGCCGTCCTCGTCCTGCCACGTGAGGTGCAGAGTGCCCGAGCCACTGTCGCCGTAGGAGGTGAGCAGGGAGAACCGGACATCAGTCCCGCGGGCCAAGTAGTCGATGGGCTCTTCAGCGCCATAGATTCGTGGCCCCTCCTGCCCCTCGACCCAGGAGACAGTGACCGACCGTGCGGTCGCGTCCCCGGCGTTGGTCAGCACGAGAAACCTGCGAGTCGTGTACTTGTACTGCCCCTTCGCGTCGACGCTTTTCTGCTCACGCTCAGTCGCGATGCTCGCCATCACTCGCGGTCGGCCCGAGCCGGCGCCGGTGGGAGCGATCGCGGTCGGCAGGTCGAAGCGGTCGCGGACGAGCCGCAGCAACGCCGTCCGGGCCTGGCGGACGAGCGAGTCCACGTCGTCGAACCGGCCGATGAGCCCCCATCCCTCGGCGGTCTGGCGGAACGCTTGCACCGCCGCCAGTTGGTCGAGGTCCACGCTCGTCGGCACGGCTGGGCGGTCGGAGAAGTAGAGCAGCACCGGCTTGCCCGCCTCGGCGAACGACTCAATCTCATGGACCGTGCCGCTGGCGGCATCCGGGGTGCGCGTGCCGAGTCGCGTCCAGAACACGCCGATGAGCACGTCGGCGCTCTCGGCGAGCTGCCGGTCGATGAGGTGCTGCGGGTGGTCGCCCAACTCGGGCCGCGAATGCGTCTCCCAGCCAACCGGCAGCAGCACGACGCCGAGCGCGGCAGCGTGCTCGTCGTTCCACTCCCACATCGCCCGACGGAGCGCGGCCCGTTCTTCCGCCACGTCACCGGGTGACGCGACGAGAACCTGCACGACGTGGGCCGGGAACGGCATGACTCCCCCTGGTGGTCGCTACGAAATTCGACCGTACCGACCACTACCGACGCGGGCTCAGCGCACAAGGCGCCCATCGACCGTGAACACCCGCCGAGCGCGGGGCGGGTGATCGTGCCGTCGGGTCGGGCGACGGTGGCTCCTCGGGGGGCGCGGCCGCCCGTATGACTGGCCCACCCGGCAGCGCCGCGGCGTGCGGGCCGAGCACGGCGGCGGCGCCGCGCGACCGGGCCGACGTGGTGGGCACGGTGGCCCGCTCGACCCGAGTGCCGCGCATCGGCTCGGGGCAGAACGCCAGGTGCTGCAAGTTAGCTCCCGCCGGGTCACCTGCCCGCCGTCGGTGCGGGTGGGCCGCGGGTCGTCGCTGAATCGGCGCGACATGCCGAGCGAGCTGTCGCCTTAATAGGCGGCGGCCAACGTCTCGTCCTGTGTCTCGCCCGGGGCGAGCCCGACCCACAGGCCGAGCTCAAGGGGGCGCAGGTCGGCGGCGCGCACGGTGCGCTTGGTGGGTGTGCGGTCCTGCCCGGCCCACACTTGGTCGCCCTCGCCGGCCACGTCGGTGTAACTGCGGCAGGGGTCGAGGACCGGGCAGGGCTCGCAGCGGGCGGCGGCGACTTGCCGGGTCGCCGACGAGCCACGGCACGGGGTGGCGGTGCAGGGTGGCGGCTGGCTACGAGGGGTGGCGTCTGCGACGGCGGGCAGCAGCCGATGGTGTGCCGCCGCAGCAGCCGGGGAGAGTTGCAGCGGGCCACCGCGGCGGGGCGCCTCGCGCTCACGAGGGCCTCCATGCAGCGGTGTGGATTCCGGCCCCGAGGGGCTCGTCGTTGGCGCGGAACGGTCGCACCAGCCGCAGCAGCGGCCTGCCCCATTCCGTCCGGTGTCGGCGTCGGGGGTGACGTCGCCCCCGAGCACCAGACGGTCGACCGCTGGAACGCTTAGGCGCTTCTCGCCGATCGCGGCCACCAGCCCGGTGCGGGTCATGCCCGCTCCGTGTCAGCTCTGACACCCCGCCGTACGTCGGTGAGCTGGGTCCGTGTGACTGCCCCGCGCAGGTGCCTGCGGGGCAGACCACGAAAGGCCCAACAGCCGTCGCTGTCGAACCCTTTGTCTGTTCGGGGTGGAGCTGAGGGAATTCGAACCCCTGATCCCCGCACTGGATGGGGGCTGGGACTGCCCGACGTGTCAGCGAGGATGACCCAGCGTGGGAAGGCGCCGCTCAGTGTGGAGTCGACTTCAACGCCGCGATGATGACCTCGGGCCCAAACCAGCCAGTCGTGCATCACCCGCAGCGAGCCGGTCGTCGTCTGAAGCCTCC
The DNA here is from genome assembly GCF_054050955.1 of Modestobacter sp. SYSU DS0290. Classification (NCBI taxonomy): domain Bacteria; kingdom Bacillati; phylum Actinomycetota; class Actinomycetes; order Geodermatophilales; family Geodermatophilaceae; genus Modestobacter; species Modestobacter sp. SYSU DS0290. The sequence goes on along the minus strand of NZ_JBJHAI010000002.1, from coordinate 84,145 downwards.
GTGGTTCGACTACTCAGGCGGGCTAAGCTCGCCATGTGGCCGATGCCAGCGCTCGACGAAGCGCAAGCGAACCACGTAAGCACCACATCATCCCAGCCTTCTACTTGGCCGGCTTCACTAGACGCGGACTTAAGACAGACAGGTTGAACGTATTCGATTACGCAACGGGGAAGCGATACGGTTCCACGCCATTGAAGGCGTGCAGAAAGACCGACTACAACCGAGTCGATGAGCCGGGGTTCGATCCCAACGAGACCGAGCAAATGCTATCCCGAGTAGAAGCCGATCTGGCGCCCGCCGTGCAGAGGGTGTCGAGCGGGGAACTGGCCGACCGCGCCGACATAGCCAAGACGCTGGAGTTCGCCGCGGTATGCGCCGCGCGAAATCACAGGGCTCGTGACGCCCTTGCGCCCGTGTTGGCCGCTGGAATCGCCAAGCGTCTCCGGAACGGCGAAGTGTCCCGTGATCAGTGGGAACAATTAAGGGCATCCGAGTTGCGCAACGGCGTGAAGCCTGCGGACATGCCCGAGTACGACGACGCCGTCCGACTGTTGAACGACACGAAGTGGTTTCCTCTCGCCCCGAGGGTGCTGACTGTCGGACTAGTCTTTGAGCTCGCTGCGGGTATCTACGAGACACTCATGCGGAAGCAATGGGAAACACACGTTACCGACGCAGATCCCAATGGGGGATTCATCTGCTCAGACAACCCGCTGGCCTGGGGTGACATAGACGACGCGAGATTCCGCCACAACAAGTTAAGGATAAGTCTTCCTACATCCCTGGCGGACGACGATGTCGAAGTAACCTTTCCCGTAAGCAAGCGAGTCGCATTGGTTGGATACCCCGGCGCTCGAGAGGCGCGTTGTCAGACGACCGATGACGTGGTTGCTCATGTCAACTCCAGGACGCTACACCTGTCCGGAAAATTGATATTTTACGGATATGACAACTTTATGACACACCAGACTGGGGGCGTCATCCGCAAGGGAACGGAATACTTCGCTTATGTTGCAGAGGCCCGACGCCGGGGGATAAGAAACCCTTGACCGCTCACTCGAAGCAGGGCTGGAGCAGCACCAGACCGCCCAGCGCGGCGAGCGGATGCGGGCCGGCTCCGAGTGGCACGACGAGGACCTCGTCTTCGCCTAGCCCAACGGCCGCCCTATCGAGAAGAAGCCGACCACGACGGACTGGGCCCGTCTTCTGCGCACAGCCAGCGTCCGGCACGGGAGGCTGCACGACGGTCGGCACACCGCAGCCACACTGCTGGCGAGCGAGAACGTGCACCCGCGAGTGGTGATGGAATTGCTCGGCCACAGCCAGATGCGCACGACCATGGACATCTACAGCCACGTCATGCTGGCCCTGGCCCGCGAGGCCGCCGACCGGATGAGCGCCCTGCTGCTGCCAGGTAAGGGTGGAAAAACTGCAACCACAACTGCAACCAGAGACGACTCAGGCCGCTCCCCAAAAGGGGAACGGCCTGGTCATCGGGGTGGAGCTGAGGGGACTCGAACCCCTGACCCCCACACTGCCAGTGTGGTGCGCTACCAGCTGCGCCACAGCCCCTTGCCGACCCGGTCTGGTGTGTCCGAGCCGGGGAGAACGATACATGCCCGCGTGCGGTCGTCTGTCGGGGGGTGGGGGGTGGCGTGTCGCCTCGCGGACACCCGGCTGTCGGGGAGCCGCCGGTCCGCGTTCGTGCACCGGGCACCCGGCCGCCATGCGGGCTGCGAACCGTGGGGATGCCGGGTCCACCGGCGTCCGCCGACCTGAGGAGCGTCCCTCATGCGCCGACTCCGCACCGTCCTGATCGCGACCGTCGCCGCCGCGCTGCTGCCGGCCGGCGCCGGGGTGGCCACCGCAGCCGACCGCCCCGGCGGCGGCAGCACCCGGTTCTTCGACATCCAAGCCCACCGGGGCGGCGTCGGGCTCACCGTCGAGAGCACGCTGGCCGCCTTCGGTCGCGCCCTCGACCTCGGCGTCAGCACCCTCGAGCTCGACGTCCAGATCACCGAGGACGGGCACGCCGTCGTCACCCACGACCGGGACATCAACCCCGCCAAGTGCCGCGACACCGCCCCGGCCTTCCCCGGCGACCCGGAGTTCCCCTACGCCCCCGGCGTCCGGTACATCAAGGACCTCACGCTGGCCCAGGTCCGCACGCTCGACTGCGGCAGCCAGACGCTGCCGCAGTTCCCCGAGCAGCAGGCGGTGCCGGGGGCGCAGATGCCACTGCTGTCCGAGGTGCTCGACCTGGTCAACGAGCGCCGCGCGCACCGGGTGTGGCTGAACATCGAGACCAAGGTGGAGGCGGGCGCACCGGAGCAGACGGCGCCGCGTGAGCAGTTCGTGCAGGTCGTCGCTCGCGAGGTGCGGGAGGCCCGGCTGCTCCGCCAGGTCAGCATCCAGTCCTTCGACTGGGGCTCCCTGATGCGCATGCGGCAGGTCGAGCCGCGGCTGCCGATCGTCGCGCTCACCAACGGCCAGCAGTTCCTGCAGGCGGGCCTGCCCGGCGCCTCGCCGTGGCTCGGCGGGATCGACATCGACGACTTCGGCGGCGACCTGGTCGCGGCAGCGCACTCCTTCGGCGCCGACGCCATCTCCCCCGTGCAGGGCGACCCGCAGAGCGGCAGCATCAACGACCCGGGCTTCCGCCCCTACGTCACGCAGCAGATGGTGGACGACGCGCATGCCGTGGGCATGGACGTCATCCCGTGGACCATCGACGACCCGGCCACCATGCAGTACCTCATCGACCTCGGCGTCGACGGGATCATCACCGACCGGCCCGACCTGCTGCGCGAGGTCGCGGCGCACAACGGCTACAAGCTGCCGCGCGCCTACCCGGCCCGCTGACGCACGGCGGCCGTCCCCGGGTCACCCCCGGGGACGGCTGCTCCTGGCTCAGCCGAGCTGCTCGTCAAGCGCCAGGTTGAGCTCCAGCACCCGCACGTGCGGCGCCCCGATGAAGCCGAGGTCCCGCCCGTCGGTGTGCTCGTCCACCAGCGCCCGGACGTCGTCCACCGGCACCGCACGCGCCTCGGCTACCCGCTCCACCTGGATGGCGGCGTACTCCGGGGAGATGTCCGGATCCAGCCCGGACCCTGACGCCGTCACCGCGTCGGCCGGTACCTCCGACTCGGGCACCCCGTTGAAGGCAGCCACGTCAGCTCGCCGCTCCCCCACCGCGGCCACCAGCTCCTCCGAGTTCGGCCCCAGGTTCGACCCACCCGATGCCACGCCGTCGTAGTCCGACGCCGACGGCCGGGTCTGGAAGTACTCCGGCAGCGGGTCGCCGTCGGAGTCGGTGAACGACTGGCCGATCAGCGACGACCCCACGACGGAACCATCGACCGACACCAGCGACCCGTCGGCGCGAGCCGGCGCGATCAGCTGGGCGACGCCCGTCATCAGCAGCGGGTAGGCCAGCCCGAGCACCACGGTGGCGACGAGGAGGGCACGGACGGCGGCCACCAGCTGGCGGCCCGAACGCAGAGCGGACATCACGCGATCCCGGGGATGAGAGAGACCAGCAGGTCGATGAGCTTGATCCCGACGAACGGCAGCACCACGCCGCCGACGCCGTAGAGCAGCAGGTTGCGGCGCAACATCGCCGACGCGGACGCCGGCCGGTACTTCACACCGCGCAGCGCCAGCGGCACCAGCGCCACGATGATCAGCGCGTTGAACACGACCGCGGAGAGGATCGCCGACTCCGGCGAGGACAGCCGCATCACGTTCAGCGCGTCCAGCCCCGGGAGGACTCCGGCGAACATGGCCGGCAGGATCGCGAAGTACTTCGCCAGGTCGTTGGCGATGGAGAACGTGGTCAGCGACCCCCGGGTGATCAGCAGCTGCTTGCCGATCTCCACGATCTCGATCAGCTTCGTCGGGTCGGAGTCCAGGTCGACCATGTTGCCGGCCTCCTTGGCCGCGGTCGTCCCGGTGTTCATCGCCACCCCGACGTCGGCCTGCGCCAGCGCCGGGGCGTCGTTCGTCCCGTCACCGGTCATCGCCACCAGCCGGCCGCCGGCCTGCTCACGCTGGATGAGCGCCAGCTTGTCCTCCGGCGTCGCCTCGGCCAGCACGTCGTCGATCCCGGCCTCCGCGGCGATCGCCCGCGCGGTCCGCTCGTTGTCGCCGGTGATCATCACCGTCCGGATGCCCATCCGGCGCAGCTCGGCGAAGCGCTCCGCCATCCCCTCCTTGACGACGTCCTTCAGGTGGATGACACCGAGCACCCGGGCGCCGTCCGACGACGCCGAGGCCAGCAGCAGCGGCGTCCCGCCGGCGGCGGAGATGCTGTCGACGACGTCCCCGACCTCCGGCGGCACCGGGCCGTCCTGCGCCCGCACCCACGCCAGCACCGCCCCGGCGGCGCCCTTGCGCAGCTGCCGGCCGTCGGGCAGGTCGACCCCGCTCATCCGGGTCTGCGCGGTGAAGGGCACGAAGACGGCGGCGTCCAGCTCCCGCCCGCGCAGGCCGTAGCGCTCCTTCGCCAGGACGACGATGCTGCGGCCCTCCGGCGTCTCGTCGGCCAGCGAGGCCAGCTGCGCGGCGTCGGCGACCTCGTCGTCCGAGCACCCCCCGACGGCGACGAACTCCGACGCCTGCCGGTTGCCGAGGGTGATGGTGCCGGTCTTGTCCAGCAGCAGGGTGTTCACGTCGCCGGCCGCCTCGACCGCGCGGCCGCTCATCGCCAGCACGTTGCGCTGCACCAGCCGGTCCATGCCGGCGATGCCGATCGCCGACAGCAGCGCCCCGATCGTGGTCGGGGTCAGGCACACCACCAGCGCGATCAGCGTGGTCAGCGACTGCTCGGCACCGGAGTAGACCGCCAGCGGCTGCAGCGTGATGACCACGATCAGGAACACGATGGTCAGCGAGCGGAGCAGGATGTTCAGCGCGATCTCGTTCGGCGTCCGCTGCCGGGAGGCGCCCTCGACCAGGGCGATCATCCGGTCCACGAACGTCTCCCCCGGCTTGCTGTGATCTCCACGACGATCCGGTCGGACAGCACCGTCGTCCCGCCGGTCACCGCCGAGCGGTCACCGCCGGACTCGCGTCCCGGGCGCGCAGCATCCGCCGGTTGGAGTCCTCGCTCGCCCGGCTCACGCACGCGATCATGGCACCGCCTGGCTGTTCGACGACAGCTGCCGCGGCCACCTGGGCAGCCCGCCGTCGCGCCGCCAGGCAAGGCATCAGCCGGCCGTGCCGCCGCGCTCGCGCCGTTCCCGGGCCGCGCCGGCCAGTTCCTCGAGCAGGGTCTCCGTGGTGGCCAGGTCCACGCAGGCATCCGTGACGCTCTTGCCGTGCTGGAGCGCGTCGGGACGCCGCTGGTCGAGGTCCTGCCGCCCCGCGACGAGGTTGCTCTCCACCATCACCCCGCGGATCGCCGTCTCCCCGCCCGCGATCTGGCCGGCCAGGTCGCGCACGACCTCGATCTGGCGCAGGTGGTCCTTCTGGCTGTTGCCGTGCGAGGCGTCGACCACGAGCACCTCCGGCAGCCCGCGCGCACGGAGCCGCTCGCGGGTGCGGGCAATGTGGGCGGCGGAGTAGTTCGGGCCGTCCTTGTCACCGCGCAGGATCACGTGCCCGGTCTCGTTGCCCGTGGTCGACAGCTGGGCGGAGATGCCGTGGCGGTCGACGCCCAGGAACTCGTGCGGCGCCCGGGCGGCGATGACAGCCGAGATGGCGGCGTCGATGCTCCCTTCCGGGGAGTTCTTGAACCCGACGACGGCGGAGAACCCGGACACCCGCTCGCGGGCGGTCTGGTCGGTGACGTTGCGCGCGCCCACGCCGTTGTAGGTCACCAGGCCGTCGACGTACTGGGGGGTGAGGGCGTTCAGCGGCTCGGCCGCCACCGGAACCCCCGTCGCGGTGATGCGGGCCATGAGCATCCGGGTGGCCACGAGCCCGACGCTGATCCGGTTGGAGCCGTCGAGGTACGGGTCGTAGGCGAAGCCCTTCCAGTCCACCTCCGTCCTCGGCTTCTCCGTGTACGTGCGCATCACGATCTCCAGGTCGGCCCCGAAGCGGGCCCGCATCCGGCGGAGGAAGTCGGCGTACTCCAGCGTGGCGACGGGGTCGTGGATCGAGCACGGTCCCGCGATGACCGCCAGGCGCCCGCTCCGGCCGCTCACGATCTCGGTCATGGCCGCGCGCCCGGCCCGCGTGGTGGTGGTGGCCGACTCCGGGAGCGGCACCACCGAGGCGACGGCCTCCGGGGTGACGACGATGCTCAGGCCGGCGATCCGGGTGTTCACCAGGCCGGACAGGTCGACGGCGTCGGAGTCCGGCAGCCCGAGCTGTTGACGGACACCGGGGAGCAGTTCGGCGTGCATCGCGTCGATCCGCCGGTTGACCTGTCGCTGCACGTCCAGCAGGTGGTCGGCGATCCGTGCCGCGACCTCGAGCAACCGGTCGGCCGGGGTGTCCTCGTGCTGGGCCATCGGGGCGTACTCCTCCTGGACGGTCGGCTCAGCGGAGGGCCGGCACGCCCACCCGGCGGAGGTGCAGTCCGCCCACCGCTCCGCCAGGGAACCATCTCCCCGCTCCACCCGGACTCGCAGCATCCACCGGCCAGAGCGGTAAACGGATCAGAGATAGCGCGTGCCTCTCCTTTTATAGTAAGTTTGCTACATGCCGCCGCGTAAGCGCTCCGACGAGCCTCAGCTGTACAACCGGCTGACCGTGCTGCGCACCGAGCGCGGCATGTCCCGCCAGGAGCTGGCCGACGCGGTCGGCGTGCACTACCAGACCATCGGCTACCTCGAGCGCGGCGAGTACAGCCCCAGCGCCACCCTCGCGCTGCGGCTGGCCGCCGTCTTCGGCCTCCCCATGGAGGCGGTCTTCTCCCTCACCCCGTTCCGCACCCTGTCCGAGCAGGTCTACGGCACCCAGGAGTCCCGATGAGCACGCCCACCCGCATCCAGCGTCGCGCCGCCCGCCTCGACGACCCGCAGTTCGAGTCCCTCCGCACCCCGCGCATCCGCCGCAGGCTGGTCGCCGCCCTCAGCGGCCTGCTGGTCGTGGAGGCCGGGCTCGTCCTCATCGCCCCGCGCTGGCCGGTGGCCTTCGCCGTCGGGATGGGGATCGTGGCGATCGCCTTCGTCCTGCTCCTCGGCGCCCTGAAGGGCAGCACCCGGGGCGTGGAGGAGCTGCCGGCGGAGGCGCTGGACGAGCGTCAGTGGCAGCTCCGCGGCGAGGCCTACGCCCGCGCCTACTGGATCGGCTTCGGCCTGCTGACCGCCGAGCTCGCCATCGCCGCCGTCTGGCTGGCCGCGGACTGGCCGGCACCTGGCGCGAACATCGTCATGGGCGCGCTCCTGCTGCCCTTCCACGTCGCTCTCGTGCTGCCGACCCTGGTCACCGCCGCGATCCGCGACCTGTGAGGAAGGACCCCGTTCCCCCCACGCTTCGCACGCTCAGCGCGGGGCCCTGAACGGGGCCGGGGCTCGCTCTCGGCGTGGGGAGCGGGGACGAGTGCGGCTAGAGGTCGACGCCGCGGGCGGCCAGCCACTTGACCGGGTCCACCCGCTTCCCGTCCAGCCCGCCCGAGTGCACCTCGAAGTGCAGGTGCGGACCGGTCGACTGGCCGCGGTTGCCCAGCAGCGCGATCTGGTCACCGGCCTCGACGACGTCACCGGCGCGCACCTGGATCTTCTCCATGTGGCCGTAGACGGTCACGTCACCGCTCTCGCCGAGGATGTAGACCGCCAGCCCGTAGCCACTCGCCGCACCGGCCCGCAGCACGACGCCGTCCTCCACCGAGTACTCGGGGGTGAGCATCGGGGCGGCGAGGTCCACGCCCCAGTGCATGGTGCCCCAGCGCTGACAGAAGCAGCTGGTCAGCCGGTACTTGGCGATCGGGGCGACGACCTTCGGGCGGGCGGCCTCGGCGGCGGCCGCAGCGGCCGCGGCGGCCTCCTCCTCACGGGCCTGGCGCTCGGCGCGGGCGGCAGCCACCTCCTCCAGCCGGGCGCGGGCCTCGACCTCGCTGATCGAGGACTGCGGCATCAACGCCGCCTCCTCGTCGATCAGCGAGGCGTCGGAGGCGAGCATCGCGGCGACCTCGACCGGCTCGGCCTCCGCCGTCGGCAGGGCGTGGCTGCCCAGGAAGGCCACCAGACCACCGATGGCGAGCGCCGCCACCAGGGCGGCCGGACGACGGCTCTGCACCGCCCCGGGACGGACGGCACGGCGCTCGGCGGTGTCCGGGGCGACCTCGGCGACGACCTCGGCGACGGTCCGTCGGGTTCCCTCGACGACGCTGCCGACGTGCCTCGAAGTCATGCGCACTGCCCCTCGGTTCGACGGCGACGCGGCGAGCGCCGAATCGGTACGGCAGTCATCCAAACATCGAGTTGCAGCTTTGTAATTTGTCCGGCGGCGTGTTCACCAAGACACGCCGTGTAACCGCGTCAGAACGGTCGGCAACGAGTCGACATGTCGACTCGACGACATGTCGATCTGGCGCCGAAGGTCAGACCCCGACCGGTGCCGGCGCCGGGTCCTCGGCCGCCGGGCGACCCCGGACGTCGTCCCGGAACCGGCGGGCGGCCAGCGCCCCGCCGATCACGAGACCCAGACCGACGGCGACCAGGACGGCGACCGCGGTCCGGCCGAGCAGCTCCGGCCCGCGGGTGACCGTGTGCGCGGTCCACAGCACGTCGACGTCGGGCAGGCCCTGCACCAGCAGCAGCCACCCGCCCACGACCGCCATCAGCCCGGTGAGCACCCCGCGGTCGTGCAGCGCCGCCCGCACCCCGATCCCCGCGACCAGCACCGCCAGCAGCGCCGGCAGCAGCGCGGAGACGAGCGCCCCCGGCCAGGAGGCGACCGTCACCGGCGGCTCCGGCGTGGCCAGCGCGTGCGCCAGCGCCGCCAGCGCGCCGGCGCCCAGCGCGACCGCCAGCGGCCGCGGGCTGCGTGCCCGCCACCCGGCCAGCACGGTGGCGGCCAGCAGCAGCGCGTAGACCGGCCAGACCAGCCAGGCCGGGGGCGGCGGGCTCCAGGTGAGCTCACCGGTGACCACCACGGGCGTGCCGCCGGAGGTCATCGGCACGGTCCACTCGGCGACCAGGTGCTCGCGGGTCGGGTCGGCCGCCACCGTCGGGGGCAGCAGCGCCTCGGTCATCCAGTGCGTGCGGTGGTCGTGCCAGACGTACTGCGGCTCGGTGGAGACCTGCTCCCAGCGCGGCGGCGCGGTCACGTCGACGTCGTCGGGCACCGGGGTCAGCCCGTAGCGGTCCAGGTTCAGGTACGTGGCGGGGCTCAGCGCGTTGCGCCAGACGCCGTCCGGCCCGATCCGCAGGTAGGGCTCGTCGTTGTAGCCGGGCACCGCCAGCTCGGTGCCGGTCTCGTTGACCACCTCGAGGGCGTCGCCGAACTCCAGCACCCGCACGCTCAGCCCGGGCAGCGACGGGCTGACCGAGGTGACCCGGCCGTCGAAGTCGCTGCCGGCCGCTCCCCCGCCGACGTGCGCCAGCGCCGGCCCGGCCAGGGCGAGCGTCGCCAGCAGGCCCAGCAGGACGACCCCCAGCCGGGCGCCCCAGGCGCGCGGCACCGCCCCGTCGCTCACTCGGCCGCGACGAGCGCCAGGTCGTGGGCGATGTCGCGGCTGGTGTTGCCCGCGTCGAAGGCGACGTCGGCCTCGCCGTCGGTGCCGTAGAGCAGCAGCAGCGCCGAGTGCGACTCACCGTTGTCCTGGGCCAGCGGCACCCCGGCGGCCAGCTGCGCCTGCTCGATCTGCTGCTGGTCGCCGGTCAGCCCGACGAACCGGGTGGGCAGTTCGGCGTCGAACTGGGCCAGGTACTCCCCCAGCACCTCCGGGGTGTCCCGGGCCGGGTCGGTGGTCACGAAGACCACGTTCGTCCGCTCCGCCACCGCCGGGTCGACGTCGCCCAGCGCCAGCCGGACGTCGGCCATGGTGGTGGGGCAGATGTCCGGGCAGTTGGTGAAGCCGAAGAACAGCAGCGTCGGGCCCTCGGCGGTGGCCGCGGCGAAGTCGTAGGGCTGCCCGGCGGTGTCGGTCAGCGTGAACGACGGCTTCTGGTACGGATCGCGCAGGTGCAGGCCCGCGTAGGGGCCCTGGTCCGGGCCCTCGACGGTCGCCGGCGGTTCCACCCCGGCGCCGTGCTCGTGCCCCGCCTGCGCCGGGTCGTCCGCGGAGGCGTCCCCGCCGCACCCGGCGAGCACCACCCCGGCGGCCAGCAGCACACCCGCCAGGGCAGGACGGAAGCGGGCAGCGAGGATCCGGGAGCTCACGAGGACACGGTACGTCGGCGCGCGGCCAGACCGAGCCCGAGACCGCCGAGCCCGGCGAGCAGGCCGAGGGCGCCGAGCACGAGCGCGGTGACCGCCAGCCCGTTGCCGCCGTCGTCCTCGGCCGCGGTCGCCGTCCCGCCGTCGGAGGTCCCGCCGTGCCCGGCGTCCGAGGAGGCGGCCAGCGACAGCACCGGCGCCGGGCGCTCGGGCTCGGCCTGCCCCTCGACCGTGGGCTCGATCCAGGCCGCCTCGGTGCCGTCGCTGTAGGTCTGCACCGCGTTGAAGGCCAGCTGGTCGACCTCGGGGAAGGGGCCACCGGAGAGCGCGAACTCCTGGAACTCCCCGGGGTCGATGCCGGCACCCGGCTCGGCGCGGAACTCGACCACCGAGACCGCCTCGTCGACCTCGCTGCCGTGCACCTCCACCGGCGGGTCGATCTCGCTGCGGGTGAACGTGGTGGTCCAGCCCGGCACCGGCTGGGCGCGCAGCGAGGCCAGCGGGGTGTCCGTGGGCACCTGGATGCGCAGCGCGACCGTGCTCGCGGTGTCGCTCTCGTTGGGCACCCGGAAGGTCACCTTGCCGTAGCCGCCGGGGGCGGCGTCGGCGCTGGAGACGGTGACGTGCGCCGACGCCGCCCCCACCCCGACGGTGAGCAGCGCGGCCAGGGCCGCGGGGACGACGACACCGAGCCGGCGCGCGGAGCGGGACGGGGACATGCGGGCTTCTCCTCGATCGGGGGGTCAGCGCACCGGGAAGGTGGTGCTGGCGGTGCGGGCGGTGAACTCGTCCAGCCGGACGGTGACGGTGAGGGTCCAGGTGCCGGTGGTCGGCAGCGCCGGATCGGCGACGTAGTGGCCGGGCCCGGCGCCGGCGAGGTCGACGTCGATCGGGCCGATCTCCTGCTGCGGCTCGGTGAGCGTCACCGAGATCTGCTGCGGCTGGACCAGCCGTCCGGCGTCGTCGAAGAGGTAGACGTGCAGCGACGCCGGCCCGGGCGACGCCGGGGCCAGGGTGACCTGCACGGTGCCGTCGGCGCCGCTGGCCGACTGCAGCGGCAGGGTCACCTCGACCGGGTCGGCGACGGCGGCCCGCGCGGGTGGGGTGCCCACCAGCACCGCGGACAGCGCGAGGACGACGACCGCGCCGGCGAGCTCGACCACCACCGAGCGCCGCAGCACCCCGAGGTGCTCGGCCGGACCCCCCGCGGGCACCCGGGCCCGGCGTCGGTCGCCCAGCCGCTGCTGCACCCAGTCGCGGCTGACCAGCGCGGCGCCCAGCACGCCGAGCACCAGCACCAGCTTGGCGATCAGCAGCCAGCCGTAGGTGGTCCCGACCAGCCCGGACAGCGACCCGACCTCGCGCACCGACTGCAGGACGCCGGTGACGACCAGCGCCGCGATCAGCCCGGCGGCCAGCCGCGACCACCGCGGCAGCGCGAGCGCGAGCTCGCCCACCCGGTCCTCGTCGTCCGCCCGCCGGCGCAGGCCGCCGGTGAAGAGCGCGGCGAGCCCACCCAGCCAGCCGGCCATCGCGGCGGCGTGCACCGCGGCCACCGGCACGGCCAGCCACGGCAGCGGGCCGGCCACCGGGTGACCGACCGCGGCCGTGGCCACCACCAGGGCGACGGCCAGCACCCCGGCGCCGGCCAGCAGCCCCCGGGCCGGCGGCCGGCCGGCACGCCAGCCGGCGGCGGCCAGCGCGGCCAGCGCACCGGCGAGGAGCAGCCGGGCCAGCAGGGTCAGGCCGTACGCGGAGCCGAGGGTGGCGCCCAGCAGGTCGGCTTCGAAGAGGGAGCCGGGGCCGCTGCCGGCCGCGTACGGCCCCTGCAGGAGCACCCCGAGCAGCGCGCCGACGGCGACGGCGCCCAGGCCGGCCAGGGTGGCGCGGCGGAGCACCGGCACCGCCCAGCCACCCGGCCAGCAGACCGCGAGCGCCAGCGGGACGCCCAGGCCCAGCGCCAGACCCAGGTAACCCAGCCAGCGTGCGGCCGGCAGCGCGGCGGCGACCAGCGGGTGCACGTCCCCGTCGTCGGCCGCGGCGTCCACGGCGAGCAGCTCGCCGTCGCCGACCACGAAGGACCAGGCACCCGACACCGGGTGCGAGTCGGCCGAGACGACCCGGTAGGTGACCAGGTAGCCGCTCTCGGGCAGGTCGTCGCGCAGCGGCACGGTGAGCGTCCGGCCGCGCACCTCGGGCGTGCCGGTGTCGGCCCGCTCGCCGTCGGCACCGAGCACCCGGGCGTAGCCGGCACCCAGCGACACCGGCTCGTCGAACTCGACGGTCACCTCCGCCGGGACGGCGTCCAGCCGGGCACCGTCGGCCGGGGTGGTGGTGACGACCGTGGCGTGCGCCGCGGCCGGGCGGGCGGTGAGCACGTCGAACCCGAGCCCGGCGGCGAGGAGCCCCACCAGCAGCAGGAGGGCGGGCACGGCGCGATGGGTGCGGGTCCTCCCCCCGCCGGCGTGCTGCACGGGAGGTCAGTCGCCCGCGGAGGCCGGCCGGTTCCCGGTGTGGCGCAGAGCACGCAGGTCCACCCGAATGGACGGAGGGTGAACGCTCGGTGAACGACGCGGACCTATGCTCCCCGGGGCCGCCCGCCCGAGCGGGCCGCGCGGCCACCGATCCCGCCTCACGTCCGGAGCACCGCGTGGCCTTCCGCCTCTTCCCCCGCGACTCGAGCTTCTACGGCATGTTCACCGCGGCGGCCGAGAACCTGGTCACCGCCACCGACGTGCTCGACGAGTTCGTGCACGAGCACGCCCGCCGCGAGGAGCTGGCGCAGCGGTTGCGGGACCTGGAGCACGTCGGCGACCAGGCCACCCACGCGATCTTCCGTCAGGTCAACTCCAGCTTCGTCACCCCGTTCGACCGGGAGGACATCATCGCCCTGGCCAGCGACCTCGACGACGTCATGGACGCGATCGAGGCCGCGGCCGACCTCGTCGTGCTCACCCACCTCGGCACCCTGCCGGCGGAGATGGGCCAGCAGGTGGCGCTGCTGCAGCGCTGCGCCCAGGTGACCGCCGAGTCGATGCCCCGGCTGCGCTCGATGCGGGACCTCGCCGACTACTGGATCGAGGTCAACCGGCTGGAGAACGAGGCCGACAAGCTGTACCGCCGGCTGCTGTCCCGGCTGTACTCCGGGGAGTTCGACGCGCTGGAGATCCTCAAGCTCAAGGAGGTCGCCGACCAGCTGGAGGAGGCCGCCGACGCCTTCGAGCACGTGGCCCACGTGGTCGAGACGATCGCGGTCAAGGAGTCCTGACCCCGGCATGGACCCGCTCTTCCTGGCGCTGGCGGTCGTCGTCGTCGTCGCGCTCGCCTTCGACTACACCAACGGCTTCCACGACGCGGCCAACGCGATCGCCGTCGCGGTCTCCACCAAGGCGCTCACCCCGCGGGCAGCGCTCGCCCTCGCCGCGGTGATGAACCTGGTCGGCGCGCTGATCTCCACGAAGGTCGCCGAGACCGTGGGCGCCGGGATCATCGAGGCCCCCACCGGCGGCGCGGGCCTGCAACTGGTCTTCGCCGCGCTGGTCGGGGCGATCGTGTGGAACGTGATCACCTGGTACCTCGGGCTGCCCTCCTCCTCCTCGCACGCGCTGATCGGCGGCCTGATCGGTGCCGCGCTGGCCGCCGCGCACTCGGTGCAGTGGACGGGCGTGCTGGAGGACGTCGTCGTCCCGATGGTGCTCTCGCCGCTGGTCGGCTTCGGGCTGGGCTACCTGGTCATGCTGGCGATCCTGTGGGCCTTCCGCGGCGCCAACGCGCACCGCGCGCACCGCGGCTTCCGACACGCCCAGGTGGTCAGCAGCGCCGCCATGGCGCTGGGCCACGGCATGCAGGACGCGCAGAAGACGATGGGCATCATCACCCTGGCGCTGGTCACCGCCGGGGAGATCGACACCTTCGAGGTGCCGCTGTGGGTGGTCTTCGCCGCGGCCATCGCGATCAGCGCCGGCACCTACGCCGGCGGCTTCCGGATCATGCGCACCCTGGGCCGGCGGATCATCCAGCTCACCCCGGCCGGCGGCTTCGCCGCGCAGTCCGTCGCCTCGGGCGTCATGGTGACCACGGCGACGGTCTTCGCCGTCCCGGTGTCGACGACGCACATCACCACCACCTCGATCATGGGGGTCGGCGCGACCCGGCGGTTCTCCGCGGTCCGCTGGGGCGTCGCCGGCGGCATCGTCGTGGCCTGGGTGGTCACCCTGCCCGCCGCCGCGGGCGTGGCAGCGTTGGCGTACGTGGTCACCCACGCCGTCGTCGGCTAGCTTCGTCGGACGTGGCCCAGCCGGCAGCACCCGCCACCGGCCCCGCGCCGGGTTCCGTGGCCCTGGGCACTGCCCGCGGCCGCTGGGTGGTCCTGGCCACCGTGCTGGCCTCCGGCGTCGCGTTCCTCGACGCCACCGCGGTCAACGTCGCCCTGCCGGCGATCGGCGCGGACCTGGACGCCACGCTGGCCGGCCTGCAGTGGACGGTCAACGGCTACACGCTCGCCCTCGCCGCGCTGATCCTGCTCGGCGGCGCGCTCGGTGACCGCTACGGCCGCCGGCGCGTGTTCGTCGTCGGGGTGGTCTGGTTCGCGCTCGCCTCGCTGCTGTGCGGGCTGGCGCAGGACATCGGCCAGCTGGTGGCGGCCCGGGCGCTGCAGGGCGTCGGCGGCGCGCTGCTCACCCCCGGCAGCCTGGCCATCCTGCAGGCCTCCTTCCGCCCGCAGGACCGGGCCCGCGCGATCGGCCTGTGGTCGGCGCTGGGCGGCATCGCCGGCCTCGTCGGGCCGTTCGTCGGCGGGTTCCTGGTGGACGCCGCGGGCTGGCGGTGGGTGTTCGGGGTGAACGTGCCGCTGGCCGTGGCGGTGGCCGTCGTCGCCGTCCGGCACGTGCCCGAGAGCCGCGACCCCGGCGCCTCCGGCCGGTTCGACGTGCTGGGCGCGGCGGCCGGCGCCCTCACCCTGGGCGGGGTGACCTACGCGCTGATCGCGGCCGGCGACGACCCGCGCAGCACCACCGTGTGGCTGTCCGCCGCGATCGGGGTGGTCGCCGCCGGGGCGTTCGTCGTCCGGGAGCGGCGGGCCGCGGCACCGATGCTGCCGCTGGGCGTGTTCGCCGACCGCCAGTTCAGCGGCGCCAACCTGACCACCCTCGCCGTCTACGGCGCGCTCGGCGGCTTCTCCTTCTTCCTGGTGCTGCAGCTGCAGACCGTGCTCGGCTACACGGCCACCCTCGCCGGCGCGGCGGTCCTGCCACCGAGCCTCCTGCTCACCCTGCTGTCGGCCCGGGCCGGCGCGCTGGCCCAGCGGATCGGCCCGCGG
This sequence comes from Modestobacter sp. SYSU DS0290, assembly GCF_054050955.1. Lineage (NCBI taxonomy): Bacteria > Bacillati > Actinomycetota > Actinomycetes > Geodermatophilales > Geodermatophilaceae > Modestobacter > Modestobacter sp. SYSU DS0290. The sequence goes on along the minus strand of NZ_JBJHAI010000002.1, from coordinate 68,556 downwards.
CTGCCGATGACGCTGGGCCCGCTGATCGCGGCGGCGGGGCTGCTGTGGCTCTCCGCGGTGGACGCCGGCAGCGGCTGGTGGACGGGCGTGCTGCCCGGGTCGGTGCTCTTCGGGCTCGGCATGTCCCTGCTGGTGGCCCCGCTGACCGCCACCGTGCTGGCCGCCGCACCCGACCACCTGGCCGGGGTGGCCAGCGGGGTGAACAACGCGGTGGCCCGGGCCGCCGGTCTCCTCGTGGTCGCGGCGCTGCCGGCGGCGGTGGGGCTGGCCGCCGGCGGGCAGGTCGACCCGGCGGCCTTCAGCACCGGCTACCAGCGCGCGCTGTGGGTGTGCGCCGCGTTGATGACCGCGGGCGCGGTCACCGCCTGGGCGACCATCCGCAACGACGTCCTGCGCTCCTGATCCCACTGCGTGGGAGTGGGTTGCACGCAATCTGCACCAAAGTGGTAGGAATGTCCCCGTGACCACGGCCCTCCGCCCTGCCGCCCTCCCGGGCGAGCTGCTGGTGAGCCGTCTGCACGTCGACCTGCTCCGGGTCAGCACCGCCGCCTGTCCGGCCCGCTGACGCCCCGCGCCGTCCCGGCGCCCTCGTCCAGCCCCGCCTGCGCGCGCACCGCACGCCGGCGCCTCGACCCCGGAGCACCTCCTCGTGAAGACCCTGATCCTGCTCGCGCTGGCCGGCCTCGGCGCCCAGCTCGTCGACGGCAGCCTCGGCATGGGCTACGGCGTCACCTCGACCACCCTGCTCCTGGCGATCGGCACCAACCCGGCCGCCGCCTCGGCCACCGTGCACCTCGCCGAGATCGGCACGAACCTCGCCTCGGGCCTGTCCCACTGGCGGTTCGGCAACGTCGACTGGAAGGTCGTCGGTCGGATCGGCGTACCCGGGGCGGTCGGCGCCTTCGCCGGCGCGACGGTGCTGTCCAGCATCTCCACCGAGCTCGCCGCCCCGGCGATGTCGGTGATCCTGCTCGGTCTGGGCGTCTACCTGCTGGTCCGCTTCACCCTCCGCGGCATCGACAAGCGCCAGCTCGGCAAGCCGATGCGCAAGCGGTTCCTCGCCCCGCTCGGTCTCACCGCCGGCTTCATCGACGCCACCGGCGGAGGCGGCTGGGGCCCGGTCAGCACCCCGGCGATCCTGGCCAGCGGGCGGATGGAGCCGCGCAAGACCATCGGCTCCATCGACACGTCGGAGTTCCTGGTCTCGCTCGCCGCGAGCCTGGGCTTCCTGTTCGCCCTCGGCGACCAGGGCATCAACCTGTTCTGGGTGCTCGGCCTGCTCGCCGGCGGCCTGGTCGCCGCACCGCTGGCCGCCTGGCTGGTGCGCTACGTCCCGCCGCGGCTGCTCGGTGCCGGCGTGGGCGGGATGATCGTGGCGACCAACGTCCGGAGCCTGCTCACCAGCGACTGGATCGACGCCGCCGACCCGGTCCGCTACGCCGTCTACACGGTGGTCTACCTGACCTGGGCCGCCGCGGTGGTCTGGTCGTTCCGGGAGTACCGCCGGGAGCGCGCCCAGGAGCAGGCCGACGCCCTGGCCGCCGAGGCGGAGGCACTCGCCGCCGAGGCGGAGGCACTCGCCGCCGAGGAGCTGGCCCGCAGCGAGCGGGAGCCGAACACCACCGCCCAGCTGGAGAGCGTCCGCGCCGGCCACCCCCGGGCACCGCAGGACTGAACGGGGCCTTCCCCGCGGTCGATCACGGGCGTCCCGCCCGGGGCAACGGCGTGCCACCGGGCAGGACTCCCATGATCAACGAGGTGCGGCGCTCTTCGGGCGGGCGCGCACGTGCATCCGTTCCCCCTGCGGGCCGAAGAGGGTGAGCACCTCGACCGGGGCGTCGCCGGCGGTGCCGAACCAGTGCGGCAGGTGGGTGTCGAACTCGGCCACCTCGCCGGGCGCCAGCACCAGGTCGTGCTCGCCCAGCAGCAGCCGGAGCCGGCCGGAGAGCACGTACAGCCACTCGTAGCCCTCGTGACTGCGCTGCTCCGGTCGCCCCTCCCCCGCGCGCCGGGTGATCAGCGCCCGGTAGGCCTGCAGCCCGCCCGGCCGGCGGGTCAGCGGCCACATGGTCATGCCGTCGCCCTCGATCGGGCGCAGCCGCACCCGCGGGTCCTCGGTCGGCGCCTCGACCAGCTCGTCGAGCGGCACCTGGTGGGCCCGGGCGAGCGGGAGCAGCAGCTCCAGCGTGGGCTTCCGCTGCCCGGACTCCAGCCGGGACAGGGTGCTCACCGAGATGCCGGTGGTCGCCGAGAGATCGGCCAGGGTGGCCCCGCGCTGCTGGCGCAGCACCCGCAGTCGCGGCCCCACCGCGTCGAGCACCTCGGTCACCGGGGCACCGTCGTCCGTCATGCCGCCATTTTGCCGAACTGGCAACGAAGTTTGTCAAGGCCCGCTCCCCGGGTGCACCGTCGTGCCATCGACGGAACAGCGAGAGGGACGGGCGATGCAGCGGTATGACGTGGTGGTGGTCGGGGGCGGGGCTGCCGGGCTCAGCGGGGCGCTGGCGCTGAGCCGGGCCCGCCGGTCGGTGCTGGTGGTGGACGGCGGGCAGCCGCGCAACGCACCGGCCGCCGCGATGCACAACTACCTGGGCCGGGACGGCACCCCGCCCGGTGACCTGCTGGCCGCCGGCCGGGCCGAGGTGGCCGGGTACGGCGGGGAGGTGGTCTCCGGCGAGGTCGTCTCGGCCACCCGGGACGGCGACGGTTTCACCGTCGCGCTCGCCGGCGGGCGCACCGTGGCCGCACGGCGGCTGCTGGTCACCACCGGCCTGGTCGACGAGCTGCCCGAGGTGCCCGGCCTGCGCGAGCAGTGGGGGCACGGCGTCCTGCACTGCCCGTACTGCCACGGCTGGGAGGTGCGCGACCAGGCGATCGGCGTGCTGGCGACCAGCCCGATGTCGGTGCACCAGGCGTTGATGTGGCGGCAGTGGAGCGACGACGTGACGCTCTTCCTGCACACCGCGCCGGAGCCCACCGACGAGGAGTGGGAGCAGTTGGCCGCCCGGGACGTCTCGGTGGTGACCGGCCAGATCGCCGCCGTCGAGTCCACCGGCGACCGGCTGACCGGCGTCCGGCTCTCCTCCGGCCAGCTGCTCCCGTGCGACGCCCTGGTCGTCGCCCCGGTGTTCACCGCGCGCTCCGCCGTCCTGGAGTCCCTGGGCCTGCCGGTGCAGCCGATGGAGGCCATGGGCCACGTCATGGGCGCCGCCGTCCCCGCGACCCCGACCGGCTCGACCGACGTCCCCGGGCTCTGGGTGGCCGGCAACGTCACCGACCTGATGGCCCAGGTGATGGGCGCGGCCGCAGCCGGGCTGAAGGCCGGCGCCGGGATCAACGGAGAGCTGATCGCCGAGGACACCCGGCTGGCCGTCGCGGCCCGCCGGACGGCGCCCTTCTCTCCCGCCGGAGAGCGGGAACTGTGCGACCAGGTGCTCGGCGACCGCCGGCACGGGATCTGAGGAGAGAACGGTGCACGAGCACACCCAGCAGCACGAGCACGCACACCAGCACGACCGGGAGCAGGCCCCCGGCGGGAGCGGCCACGACCACGCCTCCTGGGAGGAGCGGTACCGCGGCGCCCCGGCGCTGTGGAGCGGCCGGGTCAACCCGACCCTGGTGGCCGAGGCCGCCGACCTGCCGCCCGGGCGGGCGCTGGACGTCGGCTGCGGCGAGGGCGGCGATGCGCTCTGGCTGGCCGGCCGGGGCTGGCAGGTGACCGGACTGGACTGGTCGGAGGTGGCCCTGGCCCGCGCCGCGGAGCACGCGGCGGCCGCCGGGGTGGGCGACCGGGTGGAGTGGGTGCCGGGGTCGTTCGAGGACTGGCAGCCGCCGGTCGCCGCATTCGACCTGGTCACTGCGCACTTCCTGCACCCGACGGCGGAGCAGCGGGGGGTGCTGCTGCCGCGACTGGCGGCCGCCGTCGCCCCGGGGGGCACCCTGCTGTGGGTCGGCCACGCGTCCTCCGAGGAGGCGGCCGAGCGCTGGGGGGCCGACCGGTTCAGCTCCGCGCCCCAGGTGGCCGACGCCCTGGACCCGCGGGTCTGGGAGGTGCTCGTCGGCGAGGCGCGGCCGCGGCCGGCCGGGGAGCACGGCCACCACCCCGCCGACGAGGTGGTGCGCGCCCGCCGGCGGACCTGAGCCTCCGGCCCCGCTGCAGGGTCCCGCCGCGAGCTTCGCGTGGCGGGACCCTGCAGCGGGGTCCTTTCTCAGCCGGCGCGGACGCTGGTGAGCGGCACGACCTCCGGGCCGGGCCGGGTGCCGGCGGCGGCCAGCACCCGCTGCGCGTTGCCGGTGCTCTCCTTCAGCCCGGCCAGCCGCAGCGCCCGGACGCCGGTCAGCGCGTCGGCCTCCGGCGGCACCACCAGCAGGTCCAGCCGGCGGTCGTCCTCGACGGTCAGCGAGACCAGCTGCGGGTCCATGCTCGTGAAGGCGCCGGTGCGCACGATGCGCCCGGCCACCGCGACCCGGCGCTCGACCGGCTGCCAGACCGTCGACGGGTAGGTGAACCGCTCGACCCGCACCCCGAGCCCGGCCAGGGCCGCCACCAGCTCGGGGAGCTCGGCCGCGAGGTCGCGGCTGCGCGGCCACCAGGCGCCGTCGACCGCGACGTCCGCGCGAGTCCCCTCCCGGCGCAGGCGCACCCGCACGTCGATGCCGTTCCGGAAGCCCACTGCCCGCTGCACTGTCATCGGTTCTCCGACCACCTTCCGCACAGTTCCCCCAGACGCCGCCCGGCCTTCCCCTGCCGGACGCACGTCTCCCGAGCGGAAAGTAGGCCGACGAGCGCGACACCCCGGTGCGGTACGGGTGTCGTCGCGCCACGTGTCCGGGCCCCTCGGCCGGTCATCACACTCCGTGTCGACACGACAACTGTTGCCTCTCGCGCCCCACCCGTTTCAGCACTCCCCGCCCGCGTGTCCTCCCCCGGAACGACGGACGCCGCCGTCCCCGGGTGGGGACGACGGCGTCCGTCGTGGGCGTCTCAGCCGATCAGGGCTTGGGCTTCCGGTTCTTCGACCGGCCGCGGATCGTCTGGTCGAGCTCGACCTTGCGCACCCGCACAGCGCCCGGGGTGACCTCCACGCACTCGTCCTCGGCACAGAACTCCAGCGCCTGCTCCAGGTTCAGCAGCTTCGGCGGGATCAGCCGCTCCAGCTCCTCGGAGGTGGACTTGCGCATGTTGGTGAGCTTCTTCTCCTTGGTGATGTTCACGTCCATGTCGTCCGGACGGGAGTTCTCACCGACGATCATGCCCTCGTACACCTCGGTGCCGGGCTCGACCATCATCTGGCCGCGCTCCTGCAGCGAGAACATCGAGTAGGTCGTCGCCACACCGCTGCGGTCGGCGACCAGCGAGCCGGTCGGGCGGGCGCGCATGTCGCCCAGCCACGGCTCGTAGCCCTCGAGGTTGTGGTTCAGCACACCGGTGCCCCGGGTCTCGGTGAGGAACTCGGTGCGGAACCCGATCAGGCCACGCGACGGGACGATGTACTCCATCCGCGCCCAGCCGGTGTCGTGGTGCACCAGGTTCTCCAGCCGCCCACGCCGGACGGCGAGCGCCTGGGTGAGCGTGCCGACGTACTCGCCGGGGGTGTCGATGGTGACCCGCTCGACCGGCTCGTGCAGCTTGCCGTCCATCTCCTTGGTGACCACCTGCGGGCGGCCGACGGTGAGCTCGAACTCCTCACGGCGCAGCTGCTCGACGAGGATCGCGAGGGCCAGCTCGCCGCGGCCCTGCATCTCCCAGGTGTCGGGTCGCTCGGTGGGCAGCATGCGCACCGAGACGTTGCCGACCAGCTCCTGGTCGAGCCGGTTCTTGATCAGCCGGGCGGTGAGCTTCTTGCCGCTCTTGCCCGACAGCGGCGAGGTGTTGATGCCGATGGTGATCGAGATCGACGGCTCGTCGACCGTCAGCGGCGGCAGCGGGCGCGGGTCGTTCGGGTCGGCGAGGGTGTCGCCGATCATGATGTCCTCGATGCCCGCGATGGCGACCAGGTCGCCGGGGCCGGCGCTGTCGGCCGGGGTGCGGGTGAGGCCCTCGGTGACCAGCAGCTCGGTGATCTTGACGCGCTGGATCGTGCCGTCGACCTTGCACCAGGCCACCTGCTGGCCGCGCTTCATCTCACCGGAGTGGATGCGCAGCAGCGCCAGCCGGCCCAGGAACGGGGAGGCGTCGAGGTTGGTGACCTGGGCGCGCAGCGGCTCCTCGGCGTCGTACTCCGGGGCCGGGATGGTGTCCAGCAGCGTCGTGACCAGGGGCGCCAGGTCCGGGCTGTCCGGGACGGTGCCGTTCTCCGGCCGGGTCAGCGAGGCCTGGCCGGTGCGGCCGTTGCAGTAGACGATCGGGAACTCGAGCGCGTCGGCGTCCATCCCGGCGTCCTCGAGCAGCTCCAGGAACAGCTCGTAGCACTCGTCGACGACCTCCTCGATGCGGGCGTCGGAGCGGTCGGTCTTGTTCACCGCGAGGATGACCGGCATCCCCTTGCCCAGCGCCTTGCGCAGCACGAAGCGGGTCTGCGGGAGCGGACCCTCGGAGGCGTCGACGAGCAGGACGACGCCGTCGACCATGGACAGGCCGCGCTCGACCTCACCGCCGAAGTCGGCGTGACCGGGGGTGTCGACGATGTTGACGACGACGGGGTTGCCGTCGGAGTCGGCCAGCCGGATGGCGGTGTTCTTGGCGAGGATGGTGATCCCGCGCTCGCGCTCCAGGTCCATCGAGTCCATGACCCGGTCCTGGGTCGAGTCGTTGTCCGTTCCCTCGCCCTTGGCGCGGCCCAGGGCACCGGCCTGCCGGAGCAGGGCGTCGACCAGGGTCGTCTTGCCGTGGTCGACGTGGGCGACGATCGCCACGTTGCGCAGGTCGTTGCGGGTGGGCATGCGGAGAGGCACCTCAGGGGGTCGCGGGGAGTCTGCGCGCAGCCGCGCACATCCGGTCACAACCGCGTGTGCGGCAGAGACCTTCCCATGGTAGGCGACTCCGGGCCCCCGTCCGACCGGCTGTGACCGGTCCCCCACTCAGACGGTGGCCCCGGGCCGGTCCGCGACGACCCAGGACAGCGCGGCGACCACCACGGTGACCAGCCCGACCGCCAGCCACGCCGGCCAGCCGACGCCCAGCGCCAGCACGTGCGCGAGTACGAAGGCGGCCACGTAGGCGACCGCCAGGCCGGCGGCGACGGCGAGCCCGCGCCGGCGGTACCAGAGCCAGGCGGCGGCCAGCCCACCCGCGGCGAAGACGATCCCGCCCAGCGCCCGCACGCCGGTGCCCTGCGCGACGCCGAAGCCGGCGGCCAGTCCGACCGCTGCCGCCACGGCGGACGGGAAGCGGGTCTGCACGCGGGCCAGGGTGGTGGTCGACATGCCGCCCAGTCTGCCCCGTCGCCGGGTCAGTGCCCGGGCGCCCACGGTGCGATCCCCCACGCACCGCCGTCGGCGATGTCGAAGGGGACCGAGCCGCCACGGTCGACCACCCGGGCGGCGACCAGCGTCGACGACGCGTCCAGCGCGACCGTGACCGCCTGGGGCGTCTCCTGATCGGCCCAGCCGCCGTAGCTGCGCCAGGTGAGCAGCGCGAACGCCGCGCCACCGGGGGCGACGCCGACGCGCTGCACCTCGGCTGGGCCGCCCTCCGGGGTCTGCCCCGGCCCCACCTGCAGGGCGAGCGGCCGCCCGCCCTGCAGCAGGAAGAACGCCGGCACGACGAGCGCGACCAGCAGCAGCGGGACCGCCCCTGCGGCGCCGGACGCGTGCACCACCGCGGGCAGCCGGCGGACCGGCCCGCCACGCGGTGCGCCGTCCAGCGTCCGGAGGACCAGCGCCACGCCCACCAGGGCGACGAGCGCACCAGCGCCGACCCACCACCACAGGCCCTGCAGCGCCGCCTCGGGACCGTCGACACCGCACCCGTCCGGGCCGGTCGCGCAGCCCAGCGGGTCGTCCGGGTCGAACCAGCTCGGCGTGTACTGCCCGGCGGACAGGCCCGCGAACGTGGCCAGCAGGAGACCGACGGCCAGCAGTGCCACGCCCAGGTGGCGGGCCCGGGGGCGGCTCGTCGGTCACGGTCGGCGAGCCTGCCCGACCGGCTCCGGTCGTGGTGGGAGGTCAGCCCGCAGCGGCGGCCGCCACCGCGGCGGTGATGCCCTCCGGAGTCAGCTGGGTGGCGTTGTCCAGTGGCTCTCCGTCGACGAGCACCGTCGGGGTGCCGGTCACGCCGGCCCGGCTGGCGGCCTCGGTGACCCGGGCGGCCCAGTCCTCGAACCGCAGGTCGGTGATGCCCTGCTCGACCGCCTCGCCGGTGGCGCCGGCCTGCGCGGCGTACTCGATCAGCTGCCCGTCGGGGAGACCGGCGCTGCCCTCGGCCGGCTGGTTGGCGAAGAGCAGGTCGGCGAACTGCTCGAAGGCGTCGATGCCGGCCTCGTCGGCCACCACGGCGGCGGCGTTCAGCGAGCGGGTGGAGTAGTCGGTGGTCGAGACGCGGTCCAGGATCGCGATCGGGTGCTCCTCCAGCAGGATGTCGCCGTCGGCGACCAGCTGGTCCAGGGTGGCGCCGTTGGTCTGCTCGAACCGCTGGCACACCGGGCACTGGAAGTCCGTGTAGACGCTCACCGTCACCGGGGCGTCCGCCTGCCCGACGGGGAAGGCCGTGCCGTCGTCGACGGTGTCGGCCGGAGCGCCGGCGTCCGGGTCGGTGGACGTCCGGGAGGACTGGACGACGAAGACGACGACGAGGGCGACCACGAGCACGACGGCGGCGGCCACGCCGCCGACCACGGTGCGCCGGCGGCGCTCGGCGGCTGCCCGGGCCGCGGCCTCGGCGGCCCGCTTCTCGGCGATCCGCTGCCGGGCGGCCTGGCGCTTGCTCTCACCGGACACCGGCGGGCTCCTTCGCGTCGAGGGGGGCGCCGAGGGCGAACCGCGACCGCGGCCACCGCGCCAGCGCGAGGGCGACGAGCAGCAGCCCGGCGTCGCGGGCCACCTCGCCGGGATAGCGGGTCTGACCGGCGGCGACGGCCCCACCGCCGCCGAAGCAGCCGCAGTCGATCTGCAGGCCGCGGGCCCAGGCCGAGCCGACCGCAGCGAGGAAGACGAGCATGAGCACGGCCGCCGCGACCGCCGCGGTCCGCAGGAAGACACCGGCCAGCAGCGCGAGGCCGACGGCGATCTCCAGCACCGGCAGGCCGAAGGCGACCGGGGCGACCAGCGTCTCGGGCAGCAGCCGGTAGGCGCGCACCGCGCGTTCGGCCGCGGCCGGGTCGGGCAGCTTCAGCCCGCCGGCGACCACCAGGACGACGCCCAGCAGCAGCCGCGCCGCCGTCGCCAGCCAGGGCGCCACCGCGCCTCTCCGTGCACGCACTCCCCCACTGTCGTCCCGCGGGGGTGTGGAGTTCCTGGCGACGAGCTGCGAGTTCCCCGGGAGACGACGGAGGTCCCGGGCAGCGCCCGGGACCTCCGTGATCAGTGCAGCCCGCGCGGGGCGCTCGTTCAGGCGGTGCGGAGCACGCCCTCGATCTCGAGCTCGACGTCGATCTTGTCGCCGACGACGACGCCGCCGCCGTCCATCGGCATGTCGATGTCCACGCCGAACTCCTTGCGGGAGATCGAGGTCTTGCCGGAGAAGCCGGCGCGGGTGCCGCCGTAGGCGTCGGGGCCGAAGCCGTTGAGCTCGAGGGCCAGGGTCACCGGCTTGGTGATGCCCTTGATCGTCAGGTCGCCCTCGACGACCCAGTCCTCGCCCTTGTTGCGCACGCCGGTGGAGCGGAACTCCATCACGGTGTGGTTGCCGACGTCGAAGAAGTCGGCGGACTTGATGTGGGCGTCGCGCTGCTCCTGACGGGTGTCGATCGAGTCCATGTCGATGGTCGCGGTGACGGTCGACTGCGCCGGGTCCTCGGCGGTGACGATGACACCGGAGAACTCGCGGAAGTAGCCGCGGACCTTGCTGACCATCATGTGGCGGACGGAGAAGCCGACCGTCGAGTGGGACGCGTCGATGTCCCACGTACCGACGACGTATCCGGGGATCTGGGTGGTGCTGGCCATGGTGACCCTCCAACTGGTTGAGCGCTTGACCGTTCTCGTCGGGCGTCAGCGTAGTTGAGAGCTTGAGTATTCCGCCAGTACCCTGAGGGGGTGAGCATCGACGTGTCCCCCGAGCGTCCGGCCGGCGTCCCCGACCGACCGCAGGCCGCGCCCCGCTGGCTCGACGCCGACGAGCAGCGGGCCTGGCGGGCCTACATGTACAGCTGGATGCTGCTCGACGACCTCCTCGACCGGGAGCTCACCCGGGAGACCGGCATCTCCCACGCCTACTACGAGATCCTGGTGCAGCTGTCGGAGACCGAGGGCCGGCAGCTGCGGATGAGCGAGCTCGCCCAGCGCTGCCTGTCCTCCCGCAGCCGGCTCTCGCACGCGGTGTCCCGGCTGGAGGAGCGTGGCTGGGTGCGCCGGCAGGTCTGTGCCGAGGACGGTCGCGGCCAGCTCGCCGTCCTCACCGACGAGGGGTTCGCCGCCCTGGAGGCCGCGGCGCCGGTGCACGTCGAGGGCGTGCGCAGCCACCTGTTCGACCAGCTCAGCCCGGCGCAGATCGCGGCGATGCAGGACATCGGCGAGACGCTGCTGCGCCACCTGCACGACCAGTGATCGACTGACAGCTCAGCGGGCTTCCCCGGCGCGGGAAGCCCGCTGAGCCGTCACTCGACGGCTGTGGACGACGCCCGCGCGACCGGTCCCGGCGCGGCAGGGTGCAGCGGTGCCCCGCCCGACCCGCCGTCCCGAACGGCTCCGTGGCCGCGTCTTCCGCGGCAAGGCCGCCGTCCGCGACGGCCTGCTGAGCCGGGACGACCTGCGCAGCGGCGCCTGGGTGCGGCTCTTCCCGGACGTCTACGCCGACGCCGCCCTCGAGATCACCCACCTGGTGCGCGCGCGGGCGGTGGGCCGCCTGCTGCTCCCCCACGGCGTGGTCTCCGGGGTGAGCGCCGCGGTGCTCTGGGGGCTGACCGACCTCGCCGGCGCCGAGGACGACGTGGAGGTGACCGTCGCACCGGGAGCACCCCGCGGCGCCGCCCCGGGGGTGACGGTGCACCGGCGCGTGCTCTGCCGGGAGCAGGTGCGCCCCGTCGAGGGAGTCCGCGTGACCGCCCCCGAGACGACGGCGCTGGAGCTCGCCGGACGACTCCCCCTGGACGACGGCGTCGTCCTGCTGGACCGGTTCGTGGCGGCGCGGACCACCACGCTGACCACGCTGCAGCTCACGGCCGCCGAGCTGACCGGCCGCGGCTGCCGCCGGGCCCGGACGGCGTGCGCCCTCGCCGACGGGCTGGCCGCCTCCCCCCAGGAGACCCGGCTGCGCCTGCTGCTCCACCGGTCCCCGCTGCCGCCTCCGGTGGCCCAGTACGTGGTCCGGCGCGACGGGGCGTTCCTGGCGCGGGTCGACTTCGCCTGGCCGGAGCGCCGCATCGCGCTGGAGTACGAGGGCGCGTGGCACACCACCCGCATCGCCGCGGACCGGCGTCGCATCGAGTCCCTCCAGGCCGCCGGCTGGCGGGTGCTCTTCGTGACCGCCGCCGACCTCCGCTCCCCCGCCGAGCTGCTGGCGCGGATCGCCGCCGCGCTCACCGAGTGACAGCCCAGCGGGCTTCCCGCGCCGGGGAAGCCCGCTGAGCTGTCAGTCACCGTGCGTCAGGCGGCGGGCGCCGCCGCAGCGTCCGCGCCCACGAACAGGTCGCGGGTGAGCACGCCGGTGTCCGGGTTGTCGGTGAAGATGCCGTCCACGCCGGCCTCCCAGAAGCGCAGCTGCTCCTCGATCGCCCGGCCGTAGGCCGCCGGGTCGGTGCCCTCGTCGAGGTCGGCGGGCAGGAAGGCGTTCTCGTTGCGGAACGTGTACGGGTGCACCAGCAGGTCGACCGCGTGGGCGTCCGCCACGAAGGACGTCGGCTCGCCCAGCGTGCCGTCCTCCGCCAGCGGGATGACCTGCGCCTTCTCCGGCCCCACCCCGTCGGCGTAGCGGGCGATGCCGGCCAGGCCGGCGGCGGTGGACAGGTCGGCGTAGGTGCGCGGGTCACCGGCGGCCACCAGGTCGGCCGGGGCACCGCTGGCCGACAGCAGCTGCACCAGCGGCACGCGGACCCCGGCCCCGTCCAGCTCGCGGAGGTTGGCCGTCTCGAACGACTGCAGGAACACCGGTGCGTGGCGCCGGTCCAGCCGGGCCTCGCGCAGGTCGGCGACCAGCGGCTCCTCCAGCGACAGCCCGATGCCGTCGAAGTAGGTCGGGTGCTTGGTCTCGATGTACGCCCCGATCTGCCGGCGCAGCTCACGGCTGAGGTCCGCGCGCAGCTGGAGGAACTCGTCCAGGGTCGGCACCGCGAAGAGCCCGTCGTAGAGGGTGTTCTCCTCCCGGAGCTCGGGCAGCCGCTCGACCGCGCGCAGGGTCTGCAGCTCGGCGAGGGTGAAGTCCTCGGTGAACCAGCCGGTCAGCTCGACGCCGTCCACCGTCTTCGTCGCCCGCCGGTCGGCGAACTCCGGGTGGTCGGCCACGTCGGTCGTGCCGGAGATCTCGTTCTCGTGCCGGCAGACCAGCACGTGGTCGGCGGTGCTGACCACGTCGCACTCGAGGTAGTCCGCGCCCATCCGGGCGGCCAGCTCGTAGGCGGCGAGCGTGTGCTCCGGCCGGTAGCCGGAGGCGCCGCGGTGGCCGATGACCAGCAGGTCCTCGGCCGGGTCGGCGCCGTGGTGGGCACCGCCCCCCGGTGTCGCGGAGGACGCCGGGGCGGCGACCAGGGTCAGCAGGACGGCGAGCAGGGTGGTCAGCGCAGCGGCGGACAGCCGGGACGTACGGCTCATCGGGACCCCAGCGAGCTCGGACGGCGACCCTCGCCGGCGGCCCGCCTCCTCAGCACAGCGCCGCCCCAGGCGGGGAACAGGCGGTCCCGGGCGAACAACAGGTGAAGCCGGCACCGGCGACGGCGTGTCCCCCCGGCGGGTCAGCCCTGCCAGGCCTCGGCGACCTCCGCGGCGACGGCGGCGGCCTGGGCGCGACCGGCCCGCGCCGACGCCGGGCGAGCCGCCGGGTCCAGCACGTTCTTGCCGATCGCGGTCCGGCTGCCCTGGTCCGGCGCGACCACGGCGACCCGGCTCACCATCCCGGTCACCTGGGCGTCGACGCCGGTCATCGGCCCGACCCCCTTCACGATCGGGGCGATCACCACCACCCGGTCGCAGCGGGCGGCGAGGTCGGCGTTGGCCGCCGAGCGCATCCCGCCGTCGACGTAGCGGCGACCGTCGATCGTCACCGGCGGGTAGACCCCGGGGACGGCGCAGCTGGCCGCCACCGCCGCGAGCAGCTCGATCCCGGACCGCCGGGTGAAGGTGCGGAACTCCCCGCTCTCCGCGTCGACCGCGGTGAGCAGCAGCGGCCGCTCCGGCCACTCCGTCGCCGGCAGCCGGGCGGCGATCATCTCCCGCCACTCCGCCTCCGAGGGGGTGGCCCCGGCGTCGGCCGCGGCCACGGCCAGCGCGCCCACCCGGCGGCGGAAGGCGGTGTCGTCCCGGCGGGCCAGCAGCATCGCCAGCCCGTAGCGGGCGAGCGTGCGCCGTCCCAGCCGGGCCGTCGGGCCGGGCCGGGGCGGCGCGACCTCCTGCTCGAACAGCTCGGCGACCGGGACGCCGCTGCGCAGCTGCGTCCCGACCACCGACCCGGCGGAGGTGCCGACCACCAGGTCGGCGCCGGTGAGGTCGATGCCGGCGTCGGCGAGCCCGGTGAGCACCCCCGTCGCCCAGGCGATGCCGGTGACCCCGCCGCCACCGAGGACCAGGGCCCTGCGCTGCTCGCTCACCGGGCCATCCTCGCCCGGCGCCGCCTCCCCCGCAGCGGCCACCACCAGTTCACCTCGCCGAACGCGGCGACCAGCGCCGGGGTGAGGACGCCGCGCACCACGGTGGCGTCGAGCAGGATGCCGAGCGCCAGGGTGGTGGCGAAGATCTGCACGTCGACCACCGGCACGGTCGACAGCGCGATGAAGGCGAGGAAGAGGATCAGCGCCGCCGACGTCACCAGCCGCCCGGTGTACGCCACCCCGTGCACGGTCGCCTCGTCGGTGCCCATGCCCGCCTCGTGGCCCTCCCGGATGCGGGACAGGATGAACACCTCGTAGTCCATCGACAGCCCGAACAGGAACGAGAACGCGGCGACCGGCACCCAGAAGGTGAGCGTGCCGGTGGCGCTGGCGCCGAACAGCAGGTCGGTGAGGTGCCCCTCCTGCCAGATCCAGACGGTCATGCCGTAGGCCGCGGCGATCGAGACGGCGTTGAGCAGCAGCGCCTTGACCGGCAGCCAGACCGAGCGCAGCGCGGGGGCGAGCAGCGCGAAGGTGATCCCGACGACGAGCAGCAGCACCCACCAGGCGTTGCCGTAGACGGCGTCGACCGAGTCGGCGTCGCCGGCCGCGGTGCCACCGACCCGGGCGCCCGGCAGGTCGTCGACGGCGGCCCGCACCGCGGTCAGCGCCTCCCGGCCGGCCGCGGACGACGGGTCGGCGCCCAGGACGACGTCGACCACCCCGCCCCCGCCCGCCACCCACGCATCGCCGGAGGGAGCCAGCACCCCGGCCACGCCCGGGACGTCGGCCAGCGCGCCGGCGGTGGCCGCGGGGTCGTCGGTGAGCACCTCCACCGGGCGGGCCAGACCGGCGGACAGGCCGGCGTCGGTCACCTGGCGGAACGCGGTGGCGGCCGGGGTCGAGCCGCCCGCGGTCGCGCCCACCTCGGGAGAGCCCAGCCGGATCCCCAGCACGGGGAGGGCCAGCACCACCAGCACGGCGATCGCGAGCACCGCCGAGACCCAGCGGTGGCGCACCACGGTGCTGCCGATGCGGTGCCAGAGCCGGCTCTCCGCCGTGGGCGGCTCCCGCCGTGGCCACTCCAGCCGGCGGCCGACCGAGGCCAGCACGGCCGGCAGCAGGGTCAGCGCCACCAGCACGCTGACCAGCGGGATGAACAGCCCGCCGAAGCCCACCGCGCGCAGGAACGGCAGTGGCAGCACCACCAGCGACAGCAGGGAGATCGCGACGGTGACGCCGCTGAACACCACGGCCCGGCCGGCGGTGCGCATCGCGGTGCGGACGGCGTCGGCGTCGTCCGCCCCGGCCGCCCGCTCCTCCCGCCAGCGGAAGACGACCAGCAGCGAGTAGTCGATGGCCACGCCGAGGCCGATCAGGCCGACGAGGTACTGCACGATGAAGCTGACGTCGGTGAGCGCGGTCAGGCCGAGCACCAGCAGGAACGTGGTGGTGATGGCGACCGCGGCCATCAGCAGCGGCACCAGGGCCAGCAGCGAGCCAAAGACCAGGGCGAGCACCACCATCGCGCCGCCCGCGCCGAGTGCGATCTCCACGACGACCGGCCGCTGGTCCCCGCCGCCCTCGGCCACCAGGTCGCGGCCGGTGACCACCGGCTCGGCACCGGCCACCGTCACCCCCTGCAGGATGCCCTCCAGTTGCGGGAGTGCAGCGGCGTAGGGCGCCGGTCCGTCGACCACCGGCGGCCAGACCAGGGCCACCGCCGTCCGGCCGTCCGCGCTGATCAGCGTGCCGGCGCCGGGGCCGCCGTCCAGCGGGGTGGCCACCCGCCAGCCGGGCTGCTGCAGGCGGCCGTACAGCGCGGCGAGCTCGCCGCGCGCGCCGGTCACCCGCGCACCCTCGGGCGCGGTCACGACGACCATCAGCGGGTCGGCGCCACCACCGTTGCCGAACCGCTCGACGATGTCGACGTTCGCCTCGTAGGCCGGCTGCCCCGGGGTGGAGAAGTCGAAGCCGAGCCGGTCGATGGTGCGCGGGGCGAGCACTCCGCCGACGACGGCCACCGCCAGCCAGCCCAGCACCACCAGGCGCCGGTGCCGCAGCACCCAGTCGGTCAGTCGGGACACGCGCCTCCCCCTCCACCACGACCATCAGTCAGCTGATGGTCTGGCGCACAACCTACGGTCTCCCTCCATGGAGCACCCACCGGACGGAGGCGGTCCGCGTCCACGGGTCCCCGGCTGGGTGACCCAGGACCCCGCCGGCATCCCCGCCTACGCGCTGGCCCGGGCCGGCACCGCCGTCAGCGGCCTGTTCGCGGCGCAGCTGGCCCGGGTCGGGCTGCGGATGCACACCTTCTTCGTGCTGGTGCACCTGTCCCGCGACGAGGTGCTGACCTCCGCAGAGCTGGCCCGCCGGCTGCGGCTGACCCCGCAGAGCATGAGCGCGCTGCTGCGCAACCTGGCCGACGCCGGCTGGATCGAGCGGCAGGAGGAGGTCCGCCGGGGCCAGCGGATCGACGTGCGCCTCACCGCCGCCGGGCACGCCGCCCTCGCCGCCGCCGGGCCGCTGCTCGCCGAGCTGGGGCGACCGGAGGCGCTGGGCCTGACCACGGCGGAGGCGGCCACCCTGCACGGGCTGCTGCTGCGGGTGCTCGACCACGTCGCCGCAGGCCCCGGCGTCGGCCCCGCCGGGCGACCACACGACGACGCGGGACCGGCCTGAGGCCGGTCCCGCCGTCCCGGGTCGCTATCGTCGCGCCGGTGAGCTGCGAGCCGACGGCATGCTGAGCGACCTCTCCACCGGCGTCCAGCTCCCCCACGCCGAGGAGTCGCCCTTCCGCCAGGTCGCCCGCCGGCTGGTGGCCGCCACCCTCGTGCTGCTGACCACGGTCGCCGTCGTCTACCTGGGCCGCGAGGGCTACGACGACAAGGACGGCCAGGTCTCGCTGCTGGACGCCTTCTACTACACGACGGTGTCGCTCTCCACGACCGGCTACGGCGACATCGCGCCGCTCACCGACCGGGCCCGGCTGGTCAACGTCATCGTCATCACGCCGCTGCGCGTGCTCTTCCTGATCATCCTCATCGGGACCACCCTCGAGGCGCTCACCACGCGCTCCCGGGAGGAGTTCCGACTCCGACGCTGGAGGTCCCGCGTGCGCCAGCACGTCGTCGTCTGCGGTTACGGCACCAAGGGCCGCAGCGCCATCCGCGCCCTGCTGAGCACCGGGACCGACACCGACCACATCATCGTCGTCGACACCGACCCGCGGATGATCGAGGAGGCCACGGCGGCCGGCCTGGCCGGCATCGTCGGCGACGCCGGGCGCACCGACGTGCTCCGCCGGGCGTCGGTGGAGAAGGCCCGCGCCGTCGTCGTCGCCGCGCACCGGGACGACGCCTCGGTGCTCATCACGCTGACCGTGCGGCAGCTCAACGCCACCGTGCCGATCACCGCGAGCGTCCGCGAGGAGGAGAACGCGAGCCTGCTGCGCCAGTCCGGCGCGGACACCGTGATCACCACCGCGGCGACGTCCGGCCGGCTGCTCGGCCTGTCCACCGACCAGCCCCGGGTGGTCGCCGCGGTCGAGGACCTGCTGACCAGCGGCCGCGGGCTGGACCTCCAGCAGCGCACGGTGACCCACTCCGAGGTCGGCCTGAGCCCCCGTCAGCTGCGCGACATGGTGCTCTCGGTGACCCGGGGCGGGCGGACGCTGCGCTTCGACGACCCGCTGATCGGCACCCTGCAGAGCGAGGACGTCCTGGTGGTCGTCAAGGCGCACCGGAACCCCGAGGGCGGCTGAGCCGCCCTCGGGCCGGCGTCAGACGACGTCGCGGATCGCGCGCCGCACGGCGACGTCGACCTCGGGCATGTCCGCGACCCTCTTGCCGTGGCCGTGCTCGGCGTGCACGCGACCGTGCGCGAGCAGCTCCTCGTCCGTCGGGGCGCGGAAGCTGGCTCCGCAGCCGGGGACGACGTCGGCGCAGTCGAACTCCTTCACCGGGTTCCTCCGTGATCTCCGTGGCCGCAGCCGTGCGGCGCTGACGGGTCCTGCACGGGTCCGCTCAGGCGGCGTCGCGGATCAGGCCGCGGACCGCGGCCTCGATCTCGGGGGTGTAGGCCTCTCCCACGATGCCGTGGTGCACCGCCGCGTGGACCCGCCCGAGGGCGACGATCTCGTCGGCGGTCGCGGCGCGGAAGCTGCCGCCGCAGCCGGGCACCATGTCCGCACAGTCGAACTGCTTCACCGGGTTCCCCCTGACTCCTGGCGCGTGGCCGCGCTCGAACGTCTCACCGCGCTGGATCGGCAGCCGGGTCGCCGCCCTGGAGCGCGGCCAGGCGCAGCGTCATCCGTTCGGGGCGGACCAGGCCCAGCAGCCGCCCGCCGTCCCCGACGCACACGACCGGGTCGAAGCGCCGGGCCGCGACCCGGGTCATCGCCCGCGTCGCCACCTCCACCAGCGCCGCCTCGGGCCGCACCCGCAGGCTGATCGGCACGAGCTGCAGCTCGCCGGCACCGTCGCCGTCGCGCAGGGCCGGCCGGACCAGGTGCGTGGGGCAGCCCAGCGAGTCGACGGCGACCAGCACGTCCAGCCCGGCGTCGGCGGCGAAGCGCGCCCGGGCCCCGGTCAGGTCCATCGCCGGCACGCCCGCCGGGTCGCCGGCCAGGTCGCCCACGGTCACCGCGGGCACCGTCTCGACCAGCGGACCGACCGTGTCGGCCTGGCGGGCGCGCGCGGCCATCGTCTGCAGCAGCTCGACCACCGCCGGGTCGAGCTGCGACCAGCCGGGGGCGGGCCGGGCCAGCAGGTAGCCCTGCGCCAGCGGCACCCCGAGCCGGACGAACGCGGCCAGCTCCTCGGGCCGTTCGATCCCCTCCACCAGCAGCCAGGCGTCCAGCCGGCCGGCGTAGGTGCCCAGCAACTCGGCCAGCGCCAGCTTCGCCTCGTCCCGGTCGGCGTGGTCGACCAGCGCCCGGTCCAGCTTGACGAACTGGGGCCGCAGCAGGGCGAGCTGCTGCAACCCGGAGTAGCCGGACCCGGCGTCGTCCAGCGCGACCGCGGCCCCGGCGGCACGCAGCCGGTCCAGCAGACCGGTCAGCCGCTCGTGGTCGTCGACCGGCACGTGCTCGGTCAACTCCAGCACCACCCGGCCCAGGTCCGGCGCCGCCAGCAGCACGTCGGCGACGGCGGGCTCGGTGAGCAGGTGCGGGCTGACGTTCACCGACAGGAAGCAGCCCGCCGGCAGGTCCTCGCGGGCACGCAGGGCCGCCGCCACGACCTTGCCCTCCAGCAGGGCACCGAGTCCCAGTTCGTCGGCCATGGCGAACCAGCGGTCCGGGCCGACGCCGGGAGCCCCGTCGAAGCGGGACAGCGCCTCGTAGCCGGCGATCACCCCGCGCCGCAGGTCGACGATCGGCTGGAACACCAGCCGCGGCTGCGCCGGGTCGGCGAGCACGGCGGCCAGAGCCGCGGCCCAGCCGCCGTCCGGCTCCCCCGCCGCACGCACGTCGGGCGACCCGCTGGTCACTGCGGTCACCGACACCTCTCCCTGGTCGCCGCACGGCCCGTCCCTGGGCCGCTTTGCGGGATGCGCCGTCAGCCTGCCGTGGCCGGCGTGACGACCGCGAGCAGTCGCGGGGCCGGGTCACCCGGTCGGGGCACACCCGGGCGGGCCTCTCGGGACCTTCCGGTTGCCGCCGACCCGGCCGCCGCTCAGAGTCCCTGGGATGAGCCAGGAGACCACCGCCGCTGACGACACTGCCGGTGAGAGCACAGCCGGCACCGGTGCCGCGGACGAGAAGACGGCGCTGCGCCGGGCGGTCAGCGGGAAGCTGCTGTACCTGTTCATCCTCGGTGACGTCCTGGGTGCGGGCATCTACGCGCTGATCGGGGAGATCGCCGGCGAGGTCGGCGGCGCGATCTGGGTGCCCCTGCTGGTGGCGCTGCTGCTGGCCCTGCTGACCGCCGCCTCCTACGCCGAACTGGTCACCAAGTACCCGCGGGCCGGCGGCTCGGCGGTCTTCGCCGAGCGCGCCTACCGCTCGCCGGTGGTCTCCTTCCTCGTCGGCTGGTGCATGCTCGCGGCCGGCGTGACCAGCGCCGCCGGGCTGTCACTGGCCTTCGCCGGCGACTACCTGGCGGTCTTCCTCGACGTGCCGGCCACCCCGGCCGCGATCGCCTTCCTGCTGCTGGTCGCGCTGGTCAACGCCCGCGGCATCAAGGAGTCGGTCCGCGCCAACGTGGTGATGACCGTGGTGGAGGTGTCCGGCCTGCTGCTGGTCGTCGTCCTCGGCGCGATCCTGCTCGGCCGTGGCGACGGGGACGCGAGCCGCGTGACCCAGTTCCCCGACGGCGTCTCCGCCGGCACCGCGGTGCTGGCCGCGGCGATCCTCGCCTACTACTCCTTCGTCGGCTTCGAGACCTCGGCCAACGTCGCCGAGGAGGTCCGCGACGTCCGCCGGGTCTACCCGCGGGCGCTGTTCGGCGCGCTGCTGACCGCCGGGGTCGTGTACGTGCTGGTCGGCCTGGTCGCCTCCGTGGTGCTGCCGCCCGACGAGCTGGCCGGGTCCTCGGGGCCGCTGCTGGACGTCGTGCGCGCCACCGGCTTCGGCGTCCCCGACCAGCTGTTCAGCGCGATCGCGCTGATCGCCGTCGCCAACGGCGCGCTGCTGACGATGATCATGGCCAGCCGGATGGTCTACGGGCTGTCCGAGCAGCGGCTGCTGCCGACGGCGCTGGGCCGCGTGCTGCCCGGCCGCCGCACCCCGTGGGTGGCGATCGCGGTCACCACCGTGGTGGCGATGGGGCTGACCCTCGTCGGCGACCTGGGGGCGCTGGCCAACACCGTCGTCCTGCTGCTCCTGCTGGTCTTCCTGAGCACCAACGCCGCGGTGCTGGTGCTGCGCCGCGACCGGGTCGACCAGCCGCACTTCCGTGCGCCGGCGGTGCTGCCGGTGCTGGCGATCGCCTCGTGCGTGCTGCTGCTGTGGCAGCAGGAGGCGCGCACCTGGCTGCTCGCCGGCGTGCTCCTGGTGGCCGGGGTGCTCGTGTACGCGCTCGGCCAGGCACCCTGGTGGGGGAACCAGGGCGACCAGCCCCGCACGGAGCGGTCAACGACTCGTTCGTGACTTCTGCGTGAACAGCGGCGCGAGACCCTCCCCGCCAGGGGAGGATCGCACCGACCGGCGAGAGGAGCGGGACCGCAGATGACCGTGTCACAGCCCAGCGCGGTGGAGGTCGGCCTGATGGCGGGGCGCGCCGGCTACGTGCTGCGGGCCAACGACCGTGGCCGGTTCACCGTCGCCTCCCCCACCCTCTACCCGCACATGTGGAGCTGGGACGCCGGGTTCGTGGCGCTGGGCATCGCCACCGTCTCGGTGCCCCGGGCGCTGGACGAGCTGCGCAGCCTGCTGTCGGGCCAGTGGGCCACCGGGATGATCCCGCACATCCTGTTCCACCAGCCCAGCGACTACTTCCCCGGACCCGAGCGCTGGCGCACCCAGGTGGCCGCCGCCCGGCCGGCCAACGTGCTCACCTCCGGCATCTGCCAGCCGCCGATCCACGTCATCGCGCTGTCGCGCATCCTGCACGACGCCCGGCGCCGCGGGGGTACCGACCAGCAGCTGGCCGAGGACTTCGTCCGGGAGACCTTCGACCAGTGGCTGGCCTGGCACCAGTACCTGGCCACCGCCCGCGACCCGTACAGCTACGGCCTGGTGGAGATCCACCACGGCTGGGAGTCCGGGATGGACGACTCCCCGCGCTGGGACGTGCCCTACGCCAACGTGCACCCGCAGCCGGACATGCCGCCGTTCGTGCGCGCCGACCTCGCGCACGTCGCCGACCCCTCGCAGCGGCCGACCGACGCCGAGTACGCCCGGTACCTGTGGCTGCTGGAGCAGAAGGTCCGCACCCGCTACGACGACACCGCCTACCGGGCGACCGGCGACTTCGTCGTGGGCGACGTGCTGGTGTCGGCGCTGCTGGCCGCCGCCAGCGACCTGCTCGCCGACATGGGCGAGGAGCTGGGCATCGGCGGCGGCTCGGCCGGCGGGGTGGAGCAGTCGCGGTCGATCGCGCGGCGGTTCCGCACCGGGGTGCTGCGGTCGGTGAACCCCGACACCGGGCTGGCCCGCGACCTGGACCTGCGCACCGGCCACTGGCTGGACGTGGAGAGCGCCGCCGGGTTCGCCCCGCTGCTGTGCGGCGGCGACGAGGGGGTCACCCGCCGGCAGCGCGACCTGCTGCTCGGCCCGCGGTGGTGCGGGCACCCCCGGCTGCGCTGGCCGGTGATGCCCTCGGTGTCCCCGGCGTCGACCGAGTTCCGCGAGCGCACCTACTGGCGCGGGCCGCAGTGGCCGGTGCTGAACTGGCTGATGGCCTGGGCGCTGAACCGCTCCGGCGAGCAGGAGGCGGCCAACCAGCTGCGCCTGGCCGGGCTGTCCCAGCTCATCGACTGCGACTTCGCGGAGTACTACGAGCCGGTCACCGGCGAGACGCTGGGCAGCCGGGACCAGTCGTGGACGGCGGCGATCGCGCTGGACTTCCTGGCCGCCCGCCGGCCGGCCCAGCGGCGCCCGGTGCGCTGGCTGACCAGCGAGCTGCCGCGGATCACCCCCGCGCAGCGCGCCGCGCACCAGGCCGCCCAGCACCAGCGGGTGGCCGGCCACCGGCCGCACGGCTCCGGCCCGGCGACCGCACCCCAGCCGCAGCAGCGACCGAGCTGACCTCCGGGGCCGGATGACGATCCGGTGACGAAGGCGGACCGACGCGGTGCACGGGCAACCGGGCCGGGCACCACGAGGACGTCCCCCACCGTCGCACCGCCGAGGAGCTCCCCGTGCCGCGCAGGTACCTCGTCCCCGCTGCCACCGCCCTCCTGCTCCTCGCCGCCTGCGGCGACGACAGCAGCCAGAGCGGGGTGGGTGGCGACTTCTCCCCCGAGGACGCCGGCGAGGTCCAGGGCACCCCGACGGTCCCGGTCGAGGAGAGCGCCGACCTGGTCGACCCGGAGGGCAGCGGCATCGGCGCGGTCACCTTCACCGACGCGGAGACCGGCATGGAGGTGACGGTGGACGTCGCGGGCCTGCCCGCCGGCGAGCACCCGCTGTCGCTGCACGAGACCGCCGTCTGCGAGGCCCCGGCCACCTCCGACGCCCCCACCGCCATCGGCAACTGGACGGGGGTCGGCGCCGCGATCCCGGGCATCGAGCTGCCGCAGCTCGTCGTCGGCGAGGACGGCGCCGGCCGGCTCAGCTCAGTGGTGCCCGAGGTCGACCTGGACACCCTGCTCGACGACGACGGGACGGCGCTGCTGGTGCACGCCGTCGGTGCCGACGGGGCGGACACCGAGGGCCTCGCCTGTGCTGCCGTCGGCGGCTGAGCGGGCGTTCCCGCCCCGGGCTCGGCCCCGGGGCGGGAACGGCCGGTCAGGGCCGCGGGTCCGGGCTCCGGGTCAGCGCCGGGTCGGTGAGCGCCACCGGCGCCAGCACCTCGTCGATGCGGGCCTTGACGTCGGCGTCCAGCCGGACGCCGGCGGCCTTGACGTTGTCCTGCACCTGCTCCGGCCGGCTGGCGCCGATGATCGCGGCGGCGACGTTCTCCTCCTGCAGCACCCAGGCGACGGCGAGGGCCGCCGTCGACAGCCCCAGGTCCGCGGCGATCGGCGTGAGCTGCTGCACCCGCTCCAGCACGTCGTCGGTCATCCACCGCGAGATGAAGTTCGCACCGCCGCCCTTCTCGTCGGTGGCCCGCGAACCCGCCGGCGCCGGCCGGCCCGGCAGGTACTTGCCGGTCAGGACCCCCTGCGCGATGGGCGAGAAGACCACCTGGCTCATGCCCAGCTCGCGGCAGGTCGGGATGACCTCGGCCTCCGGCACCCGGTACAGCGCCGAGTACTGCGGCTGGTTGGACACCAGCGGCACCTTGAGCTCCTCGGCGAGCGCCTTGGCCGCGCGGATCTCCTCGGCCCGCCACTCGGAGACGCCGATGTAGAGGGCCTTGCCGCTGTGCACGACGGCGGCGAAGGCCTCCATCGTCTCCTCGAGCGGGGTCTCGTAGTCGTAGCGGTGTGCCTGGTACAGGTCGAGGTAGTCGGTGCCCAGCCGACGCAGGGAGCCCTCGATCGAGTCCCGGATGTGCTTGCGCGACAGGCCGCGGTCGTTCGGGCCCCGGCCGGTCGGCCAGTACACCTTGCTGAAGATCTCGATGCTGCTGCGCGGCTCCCCCGCCAGCGCCTGCCCGAGCACCTGCTCGGCCCGCCCCTCGGCGTAGCCGTCGGCGGTGTCGAAGCTGGTGATGCCGGCGTCGAGGGCGGCGCGCACACACGCCTGGGCGGCGTCGGCCTCCACCTGCCCGCCGTGGGTGATCCAGTTGCCGTAGGTGATCTCGCTGATCTTCAGGCCGCTGCGGCCCAGGTGTCGGAACTCCATGGCGCCGTCCTACCCGCCCGGGGAGCGCTTCCACGCACCGGGTGCGCCGACCTGCTCGCGGGCGACGGCGACGTCAGACCAGGCGGAGCGTCAGCCGCTTGAGCCGCATGATCAGCCGCATGGCCCCGGACCGGGCCAGCTCGTCCTGCCGTTCCTGCAGCTGGCGGCCGAGCTGCTGGAGCCGCTCCTCTCCCAGCGCGTGCGACTGGGGGAACATGCGCTGCTCCTCCTCGAACGTGTGGTGGCGCAGCGTGGACTCCAGCATCCGGACCTCGGTGGTGAACTCCGGGTCGTCCAGGGGCGTGCGCATGACGGTGGCGAGCTGGTCGTCGATCTGCCGGTGCTCGGCGTGGGCCAGCGAGAGCAGCGGCGACACGTCCCGGACCGCGGGGTAGAACAGCTCGTCCTCGATCTGGGTGTGCACCTCCAGCTCGCGCAGCAACCGGTCCCGCAGCCGCCTGCGCTCCTCGGTCTGGCTGCCGGTCGTCTCCGCCAGCTGCCGCAGCAGCCCCCGGAGGACGTCGTGGTGGGCGATCAACACCTCGTCGGCCTTCATCGGGACGCCTCCTCGACCGTCGTCGTCGCGGTGGGGCTGCGCCAGTGCACCCGCCGGCGCACCTCCACGCGGCCGTCGCGGACCCGGGTGTCGAAGCAGGGCAGGGGCGCCGTCGACGGGCCCTGCGCCGGCTCCCCGGTGGCCAGGTCGAAGCGCGAACCGTGCCACGGGCACACCAGCTCCCCGCGGTGCAGCCAGCCCTCCCCGAGCGGTGCGCCCTGGTGCGGGCAGATCCCGCCGACGGCGCGGACCTCACCCGCCTGCGCGACCAGCACCACCGGCACGCCGTCGACGTCGGCGCCGACCGGTACACCGTCGACCAGGTCGGCCTCGTCGAGCACCGGGGTGAACCGGCGTGGCTCGGGACTCCGGTGGGCGTGGTCGGTGCCCAGCCCGTGCCGGTAGGACAGCGCCCCACCCAGCCAGCTGCTGGCCAGCGTGATCGCGAAGCCCGCCGCAGCCGTGAGCCGGGCCCGCCCGGACCGCCCCCGCCGTCCCCGGTCGGCGAAGGACCAGGCGTACAGCGCGAGGGCGGTGGAGTTGAGGCCCGCGTGCACCAGCCCGACCCGCCGGGCGCCGTCGTGCGCGTGCTGCCAGTCGGTGAGCCCGGTCGCCGCGGACGCCACCGCACCGGCCACGCCGACGCCGACCACGGTCCGCGCCGCCGGCGCCGCCCCCGGCCCACCACGGCCGGTCGCGTCCAGACCGTCGAGCACCAGCGCCGCGGTCCACGCCCCGATCGGCACGGTGACCAGCGCCGGGTGCAGCGGATGACCCAGCCACACCCCGTGCAGGAGGTCCTGGAGCGGCCGCGCGCGCCGGCCGGTGAGCAGGTAGGTGAGGGCGACGCCGTGCTCGACCTGGTAGCTGGGACCGTCCAGCACCTGCCAGCGCTCGACCGCTCCCAGCGTCCGTTCCAGCAGGCTGCGCACGCTCACCGGGGCGCGTCCCGTCCAGTCACGTTCCCCGATTGCCCGGTGCGCCGGCGTCGAAACGACGTCCGCGGGGTCAGGCGTCCTCGGCGCGGTCCTCGACGGCTCCGTGGCGCAGCAGGCTGACGACGGCCAGGGCGAGGCCGCCCCAGATCACGAGCATCGCCACCACCATCATCACGATCGCGTCGGTGCTCATCGGGGTCCTCCCTCGTCGTGCCCGGTGGTGGTCGCGCCCAGCGGCGTCGCCGGATCGGACCCGGGTGGCGGCCCGTCCAGATGGGTCCCGGCGCGCCACGTCAGCCGGGCGAGCAGGAAGCCGACCAGCGGCAGCGCGACGGCCAGCAGCCAGCCGAGGACCAGCAGGAGCCAGGTCGGGTAGTCCCCGTAGGGCGCGGTGAGGTCGTCCCGCAGCGACAGGACGAGCACGACGGCCAGGCCGGCCGGGGCGATGACGCCCACCAGCACCCGCCAGCCGGTGCCGACCCGCGGCCGACCGTGGACGTTGAGGTGCGCGCCGAGGCCGGGCAGGGCCCGGACGACCCAGGCGACGACCAGCATGCTGACCAGCGCCACGACCAGGATGCCGTACTGGTTGACGAAGTGGTCGACGACGTCGAGCACGTAGATGCCGCTCGTCGTGCTGAAGAGCACCAGGCTCAGCACCGCGGCGGGGACGCCAACCGCGAGGGTCGCGCTGAGCCGGCCGGTGTCGAGCTTGTCGCGGACCGCGGAGATCACCACCTCGATGACGCTGATCAGCGAGGTGATGCCGGCGAGGACCAGCGCCCCGAAGAAGAGGACGCCGAGGAGCGCGCCGGCCGGGGCCTCGCTGATGATCGCCGGGAAGGCGATGAAGGCCAGGCCGATCCCACCCTCGGCGACCTCGTCGACCGCCACCCCGTTGGCCTGCGCCATGAAGCCCAGGGCGGCGAACACGCCGATGCCGGCGAGCAGCTCGAAGCCGGAGTTCGAGAAGCCCACGACCAGGCCGGAGCCGATCATGTCCTCGCGGCGGCGGACGTAGGAGGCGTACGTGATCATGATGCCGAAGCCGACCGACAGCGAGAAGAAGATCTGGCCGAACGCGGCGGCCCACACCGAGGCCGAGGTGAGCGCCGACCAGTCCGGGGAGAACAGCGCGTCCAGCCCGGCCCCGGCGCCCGGCAGCAGCAGCGCCTGGACGACGAGGGCGACGAAGGCGAGCACCAGCACCGGGATGAAGACCAACGAGGTGACGCCGATCCCGCGTTGGACGCCGAGCGCCATGACCACCAGCACGGCCAGCCAGACCAGCGCAAGGGGCACGAGCACCCCGGGCACGACATCGGCGGTGACCCGGACGTCACCGGCCTGGAGGAACTCGCCGAAGAAGAAGGCATTGGGGTCGGTGCCCCACGCCTGGTCGAGCGAGAAGAAGGTGTAGCGCAGCGCCCACGCGATCACCGCGGCGTAGTAGACGGCGATGACGAAGCAGATGCCCACCTGCCACCAGCCGAGCCCCTCGGTGCCGCGGCGCAGCCGGGCGAAGGAGAGCGGCGCGGAGCCGCGGTGGCGGTGGCCGATCGCGTAGTCGAGCAGCAGGAAGGGGATGCCGGCGGTGAGCAGCGCGACCAGGTAGGGCAGCAGGAAGGCGCCGCCGCCGTTCTCGTAGGCGACGTAGGGGAAGCGCCAGATGTTGCCCAGCCCGACCGCCGAGCCGATCGCCGCCAGGATGAACACCCGCCGTGAGCTGAACCCGCCGCGCCGGCGCTCCTGCTCGGCCTGCTCCGTGGCCCGCCCCGCCGTGCTCATCCGACCTCCCGTGTCCTCGTCCGCCGAGCCGGCGTGCACGGAGCGCGCCGGTCGGCGTCCCGCCGATGGGGAGAGGATGCCAGGACCCGCCCCCCCTCGGCTGCCGGAGGTCCGCGGCGCCCACGCGCCGGGCCGCGGGCGCGACGTCGCGGGCAGGAGGGGGGCCCGGACGCACGGAGGGCCCGGTCTGACGACCGGGCCCTCCGTGGTGGAGCTGGGGGGTGGAGGCGGCGGGAATCGAACCCGCGTCCTGCGACGCATCACCAGGGCTTCTCCGAGCGCAGTTCGCTCTGCCTCTGCTCGGCCCTCCCGATCTCACGAACGAGTCGGGATGACGGGCCCAGTCGCTGTGTGGTGTCCCACACGCACCCGCGACCGGTGCGTGCGGTGAGTCATCTAGCTGATGCCAGGATCCGGGCCGATGACGAACCCGGGCTGACAGACTCGCCTAGCTGCCGTCAGGCAGCGAGAGCGAAGTCGCGCTGATTGGAATCGGCGCTTGTGTTTTTTGCAACGGATGGTTAACGAGATCATCGTTGCCTTCCTCGGCTCGCTTCCCCTGGTCAAACGACCGCAGTCGAGACCAATCGCCCCCCTGTGTAGTTGTGCTGACAGGGTAACGGCTGCCGGGCCGCTCGTGTTCCCCGCCGCCCCGGCCCGGCTCAGGCCCGGCGCTCCCACCAGCGCACCTGGCCCGCCGACCCGTCCGGTCGCGGTGCGGACTCGACTCCCCGGTCGCGGTAGCCGGCCCGGGCGGCCACGGCGGCGCTGGCCTCGTTGTCCGGCAGCATCCCCAGCTGGACGCACGGGTGGCCCACCGACAGCAGCCAGTCGGTCATCAGCCGCACCGACGCGACGGCCAGCCCGCGCCCCCGCCCGGCCGGCAGCAGCGCGTACCCGACCGAGGGCTCGGGCGAGCGCTCCACGGTGAGCGCCGCCATCCCGACCGCCCCGCCCTCGACCCCGCCCTCGACGGGGCACACCGCGTACCGCTGGCCGAGCCGCCGGCGGGCCCGGTCGGCCACCTCCGCCATCCGCTGCCGCGCGGTCGGCTCGTCCAGCTGCGGCGGGTGCGTCGTCCACCGGATGACCTCGGGGTCGCGGGACAGCGCCTGCTCCAGCGTCCAGTCCCCGACCGTCATCGCCCGCAGCACGACGCCGTCGGCCACCAGCCGCTCCGGCGGCGCGGCGTTCAGCCGGCCCGCCACCTCAGATCCAGTCGCGGCGCTTGAAGACCAGGTACAGCACGGCGCTGACCAACACCATCAGGACCAGCGCCAGGGGGTAGCCGTACTCCCACTCGGTCTCGGGCATCCGCTCGAAGTTCATGCCGTACACGCCGCCCACGAGGCTGGGCGCGAAGAGGATGGCCGCCCAGGCGGAGATCTTCTTGACCTCCTCGCCCTGCGCGATGCTGGTGACGGTGAGCTCGCGGATCTCGTCGTTCTGCCGCTGCGCGACGAGCGTCGCGTTGACGGTCAGGATGTCGCGCAGCTGCAGCCGGAACCCCTCGATCCGCTCGTTGACCTGGGTGACGTGGTCGGCGACGTCGCGCAGGTAGCTGCGCAGCTCCTCGTCGACGCCGTACTTCTCGAACCCGGCGGTGATCGCGGCGAGGATGCCGGTCAGCGGCTGGCAGGCCCGCTGGAAGTCCACGACCTCCTGGGAGAGCTCGTAGATGCGCCGGGACACCTGCGGGTCCCCGCGGAACACCTCGGCCTCGATCTCGTCGATGTCGATCTCCAGCCCGGTGACCACCGGGGCGTACCCGTCCACGACCGCGTCGAGGATGGCGTACAGCACGGCCTCGCTCCCCCGGGCCAGCAGCTCCGGGGTGCTCTCCAGCCGCCGCCGCACCCGGGCCAGGTCCGGCGACTCGCTGTGCCGGACGGTGACGACGAAGTCCTTGCCCAGGAACAGGTGCAGCTCGCCGAACTCCACCTCCTCCGTCGCGTCGAGGTAGCGGGCGGCCTTGAGCACGACGAACAGCGTGTCGCCGTAGCGCTCGAACTTCGGCCGCTGGTGGGCCTGGATGGCGTCCTCGACGGCGAGGTCGGGCAGGCCGTACTGCTCGGCCAGCTCCCCCAGCTCGGCGGGCTCCGGCCGGTACAGCCCGAGCCAGACCATCCGGTCCTCGAAGCCCTCGGTGAGCCACTCGTGGCTCTCCTCCGCCGTGTCGGGCGTGGCGATGCGGCGTCCCCCCGCGTAGACGGCGTTGTCGACGATGCGCGACAAGCGTGCCGGCGTGGCCCCGTTCGCGGCCGGCGGCGGCGCGTCCTGGGGAGGGACGACGAGCAGCGGGCGGGCGCGGCGGGTCAGGGTGGACAGCGCGGCACGGGGCGCGCTGCGGGTGGTGGCACGACGACGGTCGGACACGACGAACTCCCGGGGGGCTGCTGGGGTGCGGACGCCGAGGAGGTCCCCGCCGCACGGCCGCCAGGTCGGTCGGTGACCGGGCGGTTCAGCAGGTGGGGACCTCGGGACTGTGACTGGGGGGTTCGGTGCGCACGACCAGTCACCTCCCGTGGGTCCCAGCGGCCGGCATGGATCAGCGGGCCGTCGTCCATCGTGACACGCCGGGGAACGGGGGTGCACCCCCGGGCGCCCGACCGGGTGATGAACACCCCGTGTCGCGAGTCAGTCCCTGGCGGGGGTGCAGGCCCGGTCGTGGTCGAGCCGGCCGACGACGTACTGGACGAGCGTCACCTCGCCGCCGTCGACCAGGGGGGACGACCGGCACGTCCGGGCGGCATCGCTGCGGTCGTCGGCGCCGGCCAGCCAGCTGTCCAGCCCGGTCAGGCTGCTCTCCTCGGGCACCTGTCCGACGATCTGCCGCCACTGGTACCCGGTCGAGTACAGGCCGACCTCGCCGCCGAGCGCGGTGAAGTGGTCGGTCATGCCCTCGAGCGTGGCCCGGTTGTTCCGCCGGACGTCGGCGCCACCGGTCTGCCAGGTGTTCATCGTCTCGACGTCCAGCCACCAGCGGTACCCCGCCAGGTCGGTCACGTCCTGCACCGCGGCGACCTCGGCCGGGGCGTCGTCCTCCGCAGCGAGCTCCCGCGCGGCGGCGAGCACGATCCGCACGTCGCCCGCGGCCCGGGCGACGCCGTACTCGTAGGAGCAGGCCGCGCTGTTCCCGCCGTCGCAGACGCCGTACCGGTTGCTGCCCAGCTCCGGCCAGGTGGTCACCTGGTCGCGCACCTGACCGGGGTTGGCCGTGTTGACGTAGAACTGCACCGGCGGCTGGCCGGGCACCTCGCCGCTGGCCCCGGCCGCCCACGCCCACTGCTCGGGCAGGCACCGGTTCGGCGTGGTGGCCAGGCCGCCGTTGACCCCGACCACGGCGAAGGCGGCGTCGTCGGGCAGCTCCGCCCGGCACTGCGGGTACGACACGTCGTAGCCCACGGCGTCGTCCCGCGCCGGACGTTCGGCGGCAGCGGCCGCGGTGGGGGCGGCCAGGGCAGCACCCACCGCCAGGCCGGTGGCCGCGAGGGCGCGCAGGCTGCTCCGCATCCCCCTCGACGGTACGCGGTTCAGGCGCCGGCGACCGGCTCGAGCAGCCGGGACCAGGAGACCTGGGTGCGGGCGGTGGTGAAGCCCAGGCTCTCGTAGAGCCCGAGCGCACCGGTCACGTTCTCGCTGTCGACCTCCAGCCCGGCGGTCCGGCAGTCCCGCGCCGCCGCAACGTGCAGCGCCTCGATGATCACCGCCTTGGACACCCCGCGGCCCCGGGCCGACGGGACCACGCCGATCTGGCCGAAGTAGCTCTCCCGGGAGCCGGTGGCCGCGGCCGTCGCCTCCGAGACGTAGGCCAGCGCGTAGCCGAGCACCGCGCCGTCCTCGACCGCCAGCACCGACAGGTCCGGGCGGAAGGACCGCTGCCCGGTGAACATCACCCGCCAGGAGGCGACGTCGCGCTCACTGGAACCGTAGTGCTCGGTGAAGGCGGCGTTGTGCGCCAGCCGCACCTGCTCGTCGCGGTCCCAGGTGAAGGGGACCAGGTCCACCCCGTCCAGGCGGCGCCGCGGCGGCAGGTCGGTGAGCGGGCGCTCCATGTGGAAGAACCAGCGCACCTGCACCAGCCCGGCCCGGCGCAGCAACGCCTCCAGCGAGGGCATGGTCGTGTACACGGTCGCGGTCAGCCGGGCCGGCGCCTCCGGGTGCCGCTGCGCGTGCAGCTGCTCCCCCCGGGCCAGCTGCCAGGCGAGCAGCGCCCGGCCGATCCCGCGCCCCCGCCACGCCGGGTGCACCCGCCCCTGCAGGTGGACGCCGTAGGCGTCCCGGAACGTGGGCGGGGCGATCGCGGTCGCGTACCCGACGACGGCGCCGTCCGCCGTGGTCACCAGCCGGGTCTCGTGCTCGAGGTCGACCAGCTCGTTGACCCAGGCGCCGGTGAGGTCCTCCGGCGACTCGTGCACGCCGGTGTCGTCCACCTCCTCGGCGGCGCTGAGCAGCGCCGCCACGGCGCCGACGTCGTCCGGGTGGATCGGGCGGGCGGTCAGTCCGGCGGGGAGGGAGAGGTCGGGCACGGGCGACGACGCTAGCCGGTGGTCGGCGTCGGTGTGGTCAGCGGAGGGTGACGACGACCTTGCCGCGCACGTGACCGCCGGCCACCAGTTCCTGGGCCTGCGCGGTCTGCTCCAGCGGGAACGCCTTGGCGATCGACACCCGCAGCTGACCGGCGTCGGCCATCCGCGCGAGCTCCTCCAGGTCGTGCCGCTCGGGGCGGACGAAGACGTACCGGCCGCCCATCTCGTTGACCGCGGGGTCGACGACGCTGGCGATCCGGGACACGTCCCGCACCTGCTTCGGCGCGTCGGCGAGGGCGTCCCCGCCGTTGAGGTCCAGGACGGCGTCGACCGGCTCGGACAGCTGCTCGCTGATCGGGCCGGCGGAGTAGTCGAGCACCTCGGCGGCGCCGGCGTCGGTGAGGAAGCCGTGGTTGCGCGGGCTGGCGGTGCCGATCACGTGGGCGCCGAGGGCGACGGCGATCTGCACGGCGAAGAAGCCCACGCCACCGGCGGCCCGGTGGACCAGCACCCGGTCGCCCTCACCCACGGCCAGCGCCTCGGTGAGCGCCTGGTAGGCGGTCAACCCGGCCAGCGGCAGGGCGCCGGCCTCGGCGAAGGAGAGGGAGGCCGGCTTGTGCGCCAGGCACCGCTGCGGCGCGGGCACCAGCTCGGCCGCCGTCCCCCACTGCACCTCGTCGCGGCGCAGGTAACCGAACACCTCGTCACCGGGCGCGAAGTCCACGATCGCCGGGCCGACGGCCTCGACCGTCCCGGCCAGGTCCCAGCCGGGGACGATCGGGAAGTGGTGCGGGAAGAAGCCGGCCAGACCGCCGGCGCGGATGCCGATGTCGACCGGGTTGACCCCGGCAGCATGGGTCCGCACCAGCACGGTGTCCGGCCCCACCGGCGGCTCGGGCAGGTCGTCGCGCAGCTGCAGCACGTCGAGGTCCCCGAAGCGGTCGTACGCGATGCCTCTCACCGACGTCCCTTCACGTAGCGCCCGAAGGCCCGTTCCATCTCCCGGCGCGAGTCGCGCTCGGCGAGGTCCTGCCGCTTGTCGTAGGACTTCTTGCCCTTCGCCAGCGCGAGGGTGGCCTTGACCTTGCCGTCCTTGAAGTACAGGTCCAGCGGGACGAGCGTGAGCCCGCCCTCCTTGGTCTTGCCGATCAGCTTCTCGATCTCGGCGCGGTGCATGAGGATCTTCCGCTTGCGGCGCGGGGTGTGGTTGGTCCACGTGCCCTCGGTGTACTCCGGGATGTGCACGTGCTGCAGCCACACCTCGCCGTCGTCGACGGAGGCGAACCCGTCGACGAGCGAGGCACGGCCGGCCCGCAGGCTCTTCACCTCGGTGCCGGTGAGCACCAGGCCCACTTCGTAGGTGTCGAGGATCGAGTAGTCGTGCCGCGCCTTCTTGTTCTGGGCGATGAGCTTGCGCCCCTGTTCCCGCGGCATGCCCACCAGTCTACGAAGGCCCCGCAAACGATCACGGCGCCGCGGCCCCGAGGGGTCGCGGCGCCGTGATCGGTCGACGGGGTGCTACAGCCGGACGTACAACCGCAGGGTGACGTAGGCGGCGATCGCGGCCAGGCCGACGCCGGCCGCGGCGATGATCGGCGAGATCGCGGCGATCGCCGACCAGTCGACCGGCGGGATGATCCCGGCCTTGATCGGGCCGGCCAGCGTCTTGTCGACGAAGAGGATCTTCGTCAGCACCAGCCCACCGATCGCCAGCCCCGCGCCGATCAGGCCGGCGAGCGCCGCCTCCAGGATGAACGGCAGCTGCGTGTACCAGCGCGAGGCGCCGACCAACCGCATGATGTTGGTCTCGTTGCGCCGGTTGAACGCGGCCAGCTGGATCGTGTTCGAGATCAGCAGCAGCGCCGCCAGCGCCTGGACCACCGCCACCGCGATCGTGGCGTTCCGTGCCCCGTTGAGCAGGCTGAACAACCGGTCGAGGAAGTCGCCCTCGTCGCGGACGTCCTCGACGCCGTTCTGCCCGACCGGGAACTGCTCGGCGATGACCTGGTACCGCTCGGGGTTGACCAGCTCCACCCGGAAGCTCTCCGGCAGCGCGTCCTCGGGCGTGTTGGCGATCAGCGCCGGCTGCTCCTGGAACTGCTGGGTGAACCGCTCGTAGGCCTCGGCCTTCGACTCGTAGATGTAGGTGCGCACCTCCGGCGAGTTCTCGAGGGTCGCCGCGATCGAGTTGCGCTGCTCCTCGGTGACGTCGTCGGTGAGGTAGATCGAGACCTGCACCTTGTCGTAGTAGATCTCGCGCATGTCGCCGATCATGTTGGCGATCAGCAGGCCGGTGCCCATGAGCCCGAGCGAGATGCCCGTGGTCAGGATCATCGCGACCGTCATGGTGAGGTTCCGGCGCAGCCCGGCGGCCACCTCGGAGAGGACGAAGTTGACGCGCATCAGTTCCCTGTCGTGTCGTTCAGCTGCACGGCCGGCTCAGCGGCCCACGCCGTAGACGCCGCGAGACTGGTCGCGGGACAGGATCCCGTCGTTCAGCTCGATCACGCGCCGCCGCATG
The DNA here is from genome assembly GCF_054050955.1 of Modestobacter sp. SYSU DS0290. Lineage (NCBI taxonomy): Bacteria > Bacillati > Actinomycetota > Actinomycetes > Geodermatophilales > Geodermatophilaceae > Modestobacter > Modestobacter sp. SYSU DS0290. The sequence goes on along the minus strand of NZ_JBJHAI010000002.1, from coordinate 33,993 downwards.
GAGTCGACGATGTGGTAGTCGTGCGTGGCCATGACCACCGTGGTGCCGGTGCGGTTGATCCGCTCCAGCAGCAGCATGATGTCCTGGCTGGTCTCCGGGTCCAGGTTCCCGGTGGGCTCGTCGGCCAGCAGCACCAGCGGCCGGTTCACGAACGCGCGGGCGATCGCCACCCGCTGCTGCTCACCACCGGAGAGCTCGTTGGGCAGCCGGTTCTCCTTGCCGTCCAGGCCGACCATCTCCAGCACCTCGGGCACGACCCGCTTGATGGTGCGCTGCGGCTTGTTGATCACCTCGAGGGCGAAGGCCACGTTCTCGGCGACCGTCTTGTTGCGCAGCAGCCGGAAGTCCTGGAAGACGCAGCCCATCGTGCGGCGGAGCTTGGGCACCTGCCACTTGCTCATGGTGTTCAGGTTCTTGTCGTTGACCTTGATGACGCCCTTGGTCGGGCTGTCCTCCTTCAGCAGCAGCCGCAGGAAGGTGGACTTGCCCGAACCCGAGGAGCCGATCAGGAAGACGAACTCGCCCTTGTCGATCTGCATCGAGACGTCATCCAGGGCCGGCCGGGGGCTGGTCGGGTAGATCTTGGTGACGTGTTGCAATTCGATCACGAGGCGCCACGGTACCTGTCCTGAGCCCGGGCACGACCGCTCCGCACGGCGCGCCCCGAACCTGTGTGCGCGCAGCGTCACGAGCGGGCCGCCGACCCCCGCGCCCCCGTGACGGAGCGTCGGCGTCCACCCGGGGTACCCGCGCCGTCGTGTGGCCGTTCTCTCCCCCGTCGACCGGCGGGATGCGCCGGCGACGGGGCCCGCCTCAGGAGACCTCGGCGTCCTGCCGCCGCCGCCAGCGGATGCCGGCCTCGATGAACGCGTCGATGTCGCCGTCCAGCACGGACGCCGGGTTCCCGGTCTCCACCTCGGTCCGCAGGTCCTTGACCATCTGGTACGGGTGCAGCACGTAGGAGCGCATCTGGTTGCCCCAGCTGCTCCCCTCCCCCTTCAGCGCGTCCATCTCGGCCCGCTGCTCCTGCTGCCGGACGACGAGCAGCCGGGCCTGCAGCACCCGCAGCGCGGCGGCCCGGTTCTGGATCTGGGACTTCTCGTTCTGGCAGGAGACGACGATGCCGGTGGGGATGTGGGTCATCCGGACGGCGGAGTCGGTGGTGTTCACGCTCTGCCCACCGGGGCCGGAGGAGCGGAAGACGTCGACCCGGATCTCGTTCTCCGGGATGTCGACGTGGTCGGTCTGCTCGACGACGGGCAGCACCTCGACCCCGGCGAAGGAGGTCTGCCGGCGGCCCTGGTTGTCGAAGGGCGAGATGCGCACCAGCCGGTGGGTGCCCTGCTCCACCGAGAGGGTGCCGTAGGCGTAGGGCTGCTTGACCGCGAAGGTCGCCGACTTGATGCCGGCCTCCTCGGCGTAGGAGACGTCGTAGACCTCGGTCGGGTACTTGTGCCGCTCCGCCCAGCGCAGGTACATGCGCAGCAGCATCTCGGCGAAGTCGGCGGCGTCCACGCCCCCGGCCTCGGACCGGATGGTCACCAGCGCCTCACGGGCGTCGTACTCGCCGGACAGCAGGGTGCGCACCTCCAGCTCCTCGATGGCGGTGCGGATGCTGGTCAGCTCGCGCTCCGCCTCGGCGGTGGTGGCGGGGTCGTCCTCCTCCGCGGCCATCTCGTGCAGCACCCCGACGTCGTCCAGGCGGCTGCGCAGCTCCTCGACCCGGCGCAGGTCGCCCTGCAGGTAGGAGAGCTTGGAGGTCAGCGCCTGCGCCGCCTCGACGTCGTTCCACAGGTCCGGTGCCGCGGCCTGTTCCTCCAGTTCGGCGACCTGCTTGCGGAGGTCGTCGACGCGCAGCACGGCCTCGATCGACTCGAGGGTCGTGTTCAGTTCGTCCAGGACGACGGAGAAGTCAGCGGCCACGTCGATCCAGGGTAGTGCGCCCGGCGCCTGGGTACCTCCGACGGGCATGAGCGAGCCACGCAGAGACCGCACCCGCACCGACTACGAGCAGGGCCTGCCCGACCACCACGACCCGACGGCCGGCGTCGGCGGGGCCGCCCCGGCCCAGAGCGCACTGACGCTGCGGCTGGTGCTGGCCGCCTTCGGGCTGGTGGTCTGCACGGCCTTCGGCATCCTGATGCTGAACATCGACGACGTGCCGGTGGCCTTCCCGATCGTGCTGTTCGTGCTGGCGGCCGTGGCCCTGGTGGACCTGGTCGTGGTGGCGCGCCGGAAGCTGCGGGGCGAGCCGGGCTGAGCCGCGCCGCTCAGCCGCGCTGCGGCTGCTCGGCCCGGCGGCCGGCCACCCGCCGGCGCAGCCACGCGGTGAGCTCGTCGGCGGGCATCGGGTGGCCGATGTGGAAGCCCTGGGCGTAGGTGCAGCCGAGCTCGGTGACCAGCGCGAGCTGGTCCGCGGTCTCCACGCCCTCGGCCAGGCTGCGCATGCCGCAGGCCGAGGCGAGACCGACGACGGCGGCGATCGCCGCGGCCGACTCGCTGCGTCGCGCCCGGGTGCCGGCGACCAGGCTGCGGTCGAGCTTCAGCACCCCGGCGGGGATCGAGACCAGTTGGCTCAGCGAGGAGAACCCGCTGCCGAAGTCGTCGATGGAGACCTCGACGCCGGAGATCCGCAGCTGGGCGAACTGCGCGGCGGCGCGCAGCGGGTCCTCGGCGACGCTGGTCTCGGTGAGCTCCAGCAGGAGCCGCTCCGGCGGCAGGCCGGCGGCGGTGAGGGCGTCGGCGACGTCGGCGATGAGCGTGCCGGTGGCGAAGTGCGCGGCGCTGATGTTGACCCCGGTGACCAGCGGCAGGCCGAGCCGGTCCCAGGCCATCGCCTGGCGGGTCGCCTCGGCCAGCACCCACTGGGTCAGCGGCACGACGACGCCGTTCTGCTCGGCGGCGGGGATGAAGTCCCCGGGCATGAGCAGCCCGCGTTCGGGATGCTGCCAGCGGACCAGTGCCTCGACGCCGAGGACGTCGCCGCTGGGCAGGTGCAGCACGGGCTGGTAGTGCAGCACCAGCTGCCCGGCGCCGATCGCCTCCCGCAGCTCGCCGGCGACCAGCACCCGCTGCTGCACCGCCGAGCGCAGCTCGGGGGTGAAGACCCGGATCCGGTCCCGGCCACCGGCCTTGGCCGCGTACATGGCCAGGTCGGCGTCGCGGACCAGGTCGGTGGAGCGCACCTCCTCCGCGCCCGCGGTGGCGATGCCGATGCTGACGCTCAGCCCGGTGATCCGCTCCCCCGCCAGCTCGAAGGGCTCGTCGAAGCTGCGCCGGAAGCGCTCGGCGAGGGCCAGCGCGCCGTCGACGTCGCAGTCCCGGCAGAGCACGACGAACTCGTCGCCCCCCAGGCGACCGACGGTGTCCTGCGCCCGGGTGCGCCCGGTGAGCCGGGCGGACAGCTGCCGCAGCAGGTGGTCGCCGACCTCGTGGCCAAGGGTGTCGTTGACGTCCTTGAACCCGTCGACGTCGAGGAAGAGCACGGTGACCGGGCCGCGGTCGGGCCGGGCCAGCTCGGTGGTGATCAGCTCGTGCAGGTGGGCACGGTTGGGCAGCTCGGTGAGGTGGTCGTGGCGGGCCTGCCAGGCGGAGTCCCGCTCGGCGCGGACCCGGGAGGTGACGTCGGTGTGGGTGACCACGACCCGGCCGGCCTGGTCGGCGCGGGCGGCCTGCAGGTGGTACCAGCGCACGCCGTCGGGGGTGACCAGCGCGTAGTCGGAGGAGACGGTGGCCCGGCGGCCCTCCGACAACGCGATCAGCCCGGCGATCCGCTGCCGGTTCGGCGCGTCGTCGCCGAGGCTGAGGATGAGGGCGAAGTAGTTGCCGCCGACGCCGACGCGCAGCTCCTCCACACCGAGCACGTCGGCGGCCTCGGTCCAGCCGGAGTTGGCCAGCAGGATGGTGCCGTCGGTGTCGATGAGCACCGTCGGCGAGGGCAGGGCGTCGAGCACGCCGGCGAGCAGACCGGCCTCGAGGTGGTGGTCGTGCCGGCGCTCGCGCACGTCGGCGGGGAGGAGCGAGACCCTGTTCGCTGGGAGCACGTGCACCTCCGGGCTGCGGGTCGTCGGGGGCCGCGGACGCGGTCCCGGTGTCACCGACTCCATCGGCGGCACCGTTCCGAGCATGAAGCACGTCGTGGCGACACGCCCGCAAAGAGTGAGGGACGACGCGCCCGGGCGGCCCTGTCGCGTGTAGCCGGTTCCCGGCGCCGGGTAGGGGCTGGGGCATGAGTGGATCGACGACGATCGAGCTCGGCGGCGAGGAGTACCAGGTGCACCGCGACGGCGACGTGCTCCGGCTGGGCCGTGCGGTGGGCGGGGACACCGTCTGGCTGGACGACGTGGCGGTCGGCCTCCTGCCCGGGCCCGCGCAGGAGGCACTGGACCGGGGCGAGCACACCGACCCGGCCCTCCGGACGGCGCTGCTGGGCGTCGTCCGCGCGGAGGTCGACCGCGGCGGCTGATCCCGGCGGTGGATTGCGGCTTCCTTGCGGATCGCTGGACGCGCCCGTGCGGTCGGTCTCGCAGGGTCGGGGCATGGACCTCGCCGCTGCCCGCGCCCTGCTCGCCGAGCTCGAACTGCACGAGGTCGAGGACCTCGACGACGCGTGGTTCGAGGCCGAGCTGGCCGAGCTGCTGCCCACCGCCTGAACCACCCCCGACGCGCCCGCGCCGCTCCCGAGGACCACCGGCGTTCCTCGTCCTGGAGGCACCACGATGACCGTGCTGTACCGCTGTGACCAGTGCGGGGCCCAGTCCCCCGCGGAAGCCGCCGTCGGGTGGGTGGAGGTGCGTGCGCTGGGGGGCCAGCCCTCCATGGAGCCCGAGTCCACGCAGCTGTGCCGGCTGTGCTGGGCGCACGCCACGGCCGGGCCACCGCGCCCGCGCCCCGACCCGGAGGCGCCGCAGCTCAGCGAGCACAGCCAGAACCGCGACCTCGGCCAGTAGCCTTCCTGGCGCAACCGCGCGGCGGGGTCAGGTCGCCCGGGCCAGCGTCTCGGCGGGGCCGCTCCGCAGCGCCAGCCGGGTCGGCACCTCGGTGGCCGCGAACGCGACCGCGGCGACGACGGCGGCGGTCACCGGCAGCAGCCACCACGGCCCGGCCGGCCAGGGGTGGCCGAGGAAGCCGATGCCGAGCAGCGCCAGCGGGACGGCCGACACCAGCACGCCCGCCGCGACGGCAGCGAACGCGACCAGCCCGGCCTCCCGGCGCATCATCGACCGCACCTGCGCCGGGGTGGTGCCGGTCAGCCGGAGCGCGGCCAGCTCGTCGCGGCGCTGGGCGGTGGCGGCGACCAGCGCGTTGGCGATGCCCAGCAGCACGTACCCCAGCAGCACCCCGATGACGGCGATGTTCAGCCAGACCTCCGGCGGCACGCCCTGCTCGGTCCCGGCTGCCGCGTCGTCCACGACGACACCGGCGCGCTCGCCGGCCAGCGCCGCGAGCCGGTCCGCGGTCGCCGGGCTGCCGTCGGTGCGCACCAGCACCTGGTCGGCCAGGTCGGTGGTGCGGTGCCCGGCGACCAGGTCCGCGGACACCGCGAGCCCGCCGAACCCGAGGTCGCGGTCGTAGACGGCGACCACCCGGGGCTCGACGTCGGTGCCGTCACCCAGCGTCAACGGCAGCTCCTCCCCCACGTCGGCGACCCCGCGGGCGACGGCGACCGTGGCGCCGGTGAGGTCGGCCAGGTCGCCGTCCCGCACGCCCAGGTCGAGCACCCCGGCGGCGTCCGGGGTGAGCACGAGCGCCTGCTCGGCCTCGACGGTCACCTCACCGAGCAGCCGGGTGCCCAGCAGGACGGTGGTGGCGCTGACCGGCGCGGCGGCCTCGACCCCCGGCGTGGCCGCCACGGCAGCGGCGACGTCGCCCGGCACCCCGCCCAGGCCCGGTGCGGCGACGGCGGTGTCGGCGAGCGTGCCGGCCTCGGCGTCCTGCTCGGCGGCACCGCTCACCGTGGTCTGGGAGAACGCGTAGGTCAGCGTGAAGACCACCGCCATCGCCAGCGTGGTGATCGCCCCGGCCGAGCGCAGCGCGTAGCCGTGCAGGTTCGCCACCGCCAGCCAGCTCGGCGCGGACGTGCCGGCGGGCAGCGCCCGGGCCAGCCGCCCGGTGACCGCGCGCAGCAGCGCCGGCCCGGCCAGCGCCAGCCCGATCGCGGCGACCAGGCCGGCCAGCGAGGCACCTGCCGCACCCAGCACCGAGCGGGACAGCAGCGGGGCCACCGACAGCACGACGGCGGCCGCCAGCAGCGCCAGCCCGGCGACGGTGCGGGTGCGCGAGGGCGTCCTCGGCCCGGTGCGCGACTCCCCCAGCGCGGTGGTCACCGGCTCCCGGGAGACCCGCCAGGCGGCCGACCGGGCGGCGACCTGGACGACGGCCAGCACCAGCAGCAGCGCCGCCAGCGCGGGCAGCGGGGAGACCGTCAGCGGCAGCTCGGCGGGCAGCATGCCCAGGTGCACCAGCAGCCGGCGGAGCTGGCCGGCCAGCACGAAGCCCAACGCCAGCCCGGGGACGGCGGCGGCCGCACCGACCAGCGACGCCTGCGTGGCCACCAGCCGCCGCACCTGCCGGGGAGTGGTGCCGACCGCGCGCAGCAGCGCCAGCTCCCGGCGCTGGCCGGCGATGCCCACGCTCAACGCACCCGCGACGATGAACCCGACGACCAGCAGCGGCACCCCGGCCAGCGAGCCGGCGAGCACGACCAGCAGTGACCGGCCGGCGGCGGCCTCGGGCAGCACCAGCTCGCCGCGGGCGTCACCGGTGGCCACCTCGAAGCCCTGCGGTCCCACCAGCCGGCGGGCGGCTGCGGCGACGTCGTCGGCGGTGCCGGGCTCGACCCGCAGGCCGATCAGGTCCACGGTGCCGGCCCGAGGACCGTCGTCCCGCAGCATCGCGGCGGCGTCGTCGGGGAGCAGCACCCCGGCGCCGCCGGGGTGCACCACGGCGGTGACCCGGACGTCGACCGGGCGGCCGCCGTCGACGACGACCCGGGCCGAGTCGCCGGGGGCGAGCCCGGCGGCGTCGGCGAGGTCGGCGCCGAGCGCCACCTCACCGGGCCCGTCGGGGGCGGCGCCGGTGACCTCGGCCCCGGGCAGCAGGCCGACCGAGGACCAGCCGTGCCCGCCCTGCGCCGGGTCGGGGGCCCCGACGACGGCGCCGTCGCCGGCCAGCAGCGCGGCCGGGAAGCTGACGTCGGTGGTGACGGAGGTGACCCCGGGCAGGTCGCCGAGCCGGCCGGCCAGGCCGTCGGGCAGCGGGGCGCGCTCGGGGAGCGCGATCGGCAGGTCCTCGGGCACCGAGACGGTCTGGTCGGCGGCGACGAGGACGTCGGCCCCGGCGAGCCGGCCGGCGGGCAGCTCCGAGCGCAGCCCGGACTCCATCAGCACGCCGGTGCCGGTGACGATCGCGGCGCCGCCGAGGACCGCGCAGAAGACCGCGACGAGGGCGGCCAGCCGGCGGCGGGCCATCGCGGTGGCCAGGCCCAGCACGGTTCAGCCCTCCCCGAGCGCGACCAGGCGCGCGGCCAGGGCCGAGGCGGTCGGCCAGTCCAGGGTGTCGACGATCCGGCCGTCGGCCATGACCACGGTGCGGTCGGCCTCGGCGGCGGCGGCCGGGTCGTGGGTGACCATCACGACGGCCTGCTGCAGCTCGTCGACCAGCTCGCGCAGCAGCCCGAGGACGCCGGCGGCGCTGGTCCGGTCGAGCGCACCGGTGGGCTCGTCGGCGAAGACGACGGCGGGCCGGGCGACCAGGGCCCGGGCGATCGCGGCCCGCTGCTGCTGGCCGCCGGAGAGCTCGGCCGGCCGGCGGTCCAGGTGCCCGCCGAGCCCGACCCGGTCCAGCAGGTGCTGCACCCAGTCGTGGTCCAGGGGCGCGCCGGCCAGCCGCAGCGGGAGGGTGACGTTGTCGGCGACGGTCAGCGCCGGCAGCAGGTTGTAGGACTGGAAGACGAAGCCGATCCGGTCCCGGCGCAGCTCGGTGCGGCGGGTCTCGGACAGCCGGCCGATCTCCTCCCCGGCCAGCAGCACCTCGCCGCCGGTGGGCGTGTCCAGCCCGGCGGCGCAGTGCAGCAGCGTGCTCTTGCCGGAGCCGGAGGGGCCCATGACGGCGAGGAAGGTGCCGCGCCGCACGCTGAGGGAGACGTCGTCCAGGGCGCGGACGCCGCCCGGGTGGACCTTGCTCACCGAGCGGAGGACCACGGCCGGCTCGGCTGCGTCCGCGCGCCGGTCACCGGGCGCGGTCAGCGCGGCGCTCATCGCCGGCGGAGGTGGTCGACGACGAGCGCGGCGACGCAGGCCGCGGTGACCAGGCCGAAGGCGATGTTGAGCGCCAGCGGCAGGACGCCGAGCGAGGCCAGGCTGTTCCCGGCGACGCTCAGCGCGAGCAGCACCCACAGCAGCGTGCGCACGGGGTGGGCGTCGGTGCGGCGGGCCGGCGGGGACTGCGGGTGGCCGTCGATGCGGTGGGGATCGGGCACGGGGTCCTCCAGGGGATGCGGTGTCCCCGTCGAGGTTCGTCCGGGAGCACCCCGCCTTCGATCCCCTGAGCTGGCCTTTCGAGGTAGCGCCAGCTGTACTCCTCCGTCCGGTCGCGTGACGCGGGCGCACCGGCGGCCCTAGCGTCTGGGCCGTGCCGCACCCGTCGTCGTCCGCCCGCACCCGCTGGGCGGGGGGCCGGGCGGTGCTCGCGGCGCTCGAGCAGCTGGGCGGCGGCCTGGGGACGGCGCTGCTGGCGTTCTGCCTGCTGCTCTGGCTGGGCGTGGTGGCCGTGCTGTCGCTGGTCGGGGTGGGCGTGCTCCTCGCCCCGGCCGCGCTGCGGGCCGTGCGCCGGCTGGCCGAGCGGGAGCGGGCCCGGCTGAGCCGGTGGGGCCCGGACGTGCTCGGCCCCGGGCCGGCACCGTCGTCCTGGCGGGCGCTCGCTGATCCCGCCGTCCGCCGGGAGCTGGTCTGGGTGGCGGGGCACGGCACGCTCGGCCTGCTCTACGACCTGGTCGGGATCACGCTGCCGGTGTACGCCGTCCGCGACCTGACCTACCCGCTGTACTGGCGGGCGCTGGCACCGGAGGAGTTCGGGTCGCCCTGGTGGTGGCCGGTGTCCGGCTGGGCCGACGTGGTGGCGGTGTCGCTGCTGGGGCTGGGGTTCGCGGCGCTGACGGTCGGGCTGACGCCGCTGATGGCACGGTTCCAGGCACGCGTGGCGGGCCGGCTGCTCGGTCCGCCGCCGGGCACCGACCTGTCGCTGCGGGTGGCCGAGCTGACCGCCACCCGGGCCGCGGCGCTGGACGCGCACCTGGCGGAGCTGCGGCGGATCGAGCGGTCGCTGCACGACGGCACGCAGAACCGGCTGGTCGCGGTCACCGTGCTGCTGGGCGCGGCGCGGCGGTCGCTGGACCGGGACCCGACCGCGGCCGAGGAGCTGCTGGAGCGCGCGCAGGACGCGGCCGAGCAGGCGCTGGCCGAGCTGCGGTCGGTGGCGCGGGGCATCCTGCCGCCGGTGCTGGTCGACCGCGGGCTCGCCGGGGCGCTGAGCGGGCTGGCGGCGTCCAGCCCGGTGCCGTGCACGGTCGACGTCGACGCCCCAGGTCGCTGCCCGGCGTCGGTGGAGTCGACCGCGTGGTTCGTGGTGGCCGAGGCGCTGACCAACGTGGCCCGGCACAGCGGCGCCACGGCGGTGCGGGTGACCGTGCGCCGGCACGGGGACCGGCTGGCGCTGGCGGTCACCGACGACGGGCACGGCGGCGCCGTCGAGGGTGCGGGCTCGGGGCTGGCCGGGGTGCGCCGGCGGGTGGAGGCGCACGACGGGGTGTTCGCGCTGGACAGCCCGCCGGGCGGGCCGACGACGCTGGAGGTGGAGCTGCCGTGCGGATCGTGATCGCCGAGGACGACGCCCTGCTGCGGGAGGGGCTGGCGCTGCTGCTGCGGGCGGAGTCCCTGGACGTGGTGGCCACCGCGGCCGAGCCGGAGGGGTTCCTGGCCGCGGTCGACGAGCACCGGCCCGACGTCGCGATCGTCGACGTCCGGATGCCGCCGACGCACACCGACGAGGGGGTGCGGGCCGCGGTCGAGGCGCGGCGCCGGCAGCCGGCGCTGGCGGTGCTCGTGCTGTCGGCCTACGTGGAGCAGGCCTTCGCCACCGAGCTGCTGGCCGGCGGTGCGCGGCGGCTGGGCTACCTGCTCAAGGAGCGGGTGGGCCGGGTGGAGGAGTTCCTCGGCGCGCTGCACCGGGTGGCCGGGGGCGGGACGGCGATCGACCCGGAGGTGGTGGCCCAGCTGCTCACCCGGTCCCGGCCGGACGCCGGGCTGGACCGGCTCAGCGCGCGCGAGCGGGAGGTGCTGGCGCTGATGGCCGAGGGGCTGGGCAACACGGCGATCGCCGGACGGCTGGTCGTCACCGACGGGGCGGTGCACAAGCACATCCGCAGCATCTTCGCCAAGCTCGACCTGCCGCCCACCGACGCCGCCGACCGGCGGGTCAGCGCGGTGCTGCGCTACCTGGACGCCGTCCGCCGCTGACCGCTCAGCCGAAGCTGACCGACCCCCCGGCCAGCGCGGTGAGGGCGATCATCAGCCCGAACGCCGCGAAGATGGCGAGGACGGCGGTCACCGGGACCAGCCAGCTGTGCTCCTGGAAGAGGCCTCGCGCGGTGGGGGCGTTCGCCTCGCCGTTGTCCTCGGCGGACGCGTCAGCGGCCTCGTCCTGGGCGTCGGTCAGCCGCTCGACGCTGGTCCTCCGGTCGGTGTCGTTCTGGTTGACCAGCGGGTGGCCGTCGCGCGTGGAGATGCGGGTGGAGCGGGTCATGAGTGGACCTCCCGGGAGGCGGTGGCGGGCTCGGCGCGGCTCGGGCTGCCGCCGCTCCTACCCCGGCCGGCGTCCGCTGACCCGTGTCAGGCCGCGGCCGGCCCCGTCCCGCCGTCGGTCACCAGTCGGTCGGCTTCTCCGGCGTGGCGATCCAGGTGTCGAAGAAGGCGTCCAGCTGCTGCCCGCTGACCTCCTCGGCCAGCGCGACGAGGTCGGCGGTGGCCACGTTGCGGCCGGCGTTCTCCGTCGTCCACCGCGTGAGCAGCGTGGTGAACGCCGGGTCGCCGATCTCTCCCCGCAGGGCGTGCAGGGCGGCGGCGCCGCGGTCGTAGGTGGCCTCGGCGAAGAGCGTGGCGGCGCCCGGGTCGCCGGGCGGGGTGGCCCAGAACTCGTCGTCGGCCGGGATGGACATGACGTCGTCGAACTGCTGGTCGAGGGTGCGCTGGCCGCGGGAGTCGCTCCACAGCCACTGCGCGTAGGTGGCGAAGCCCTCGTTGAGCCAGATGTCCCGCCAGGTCGCTGGGGTGACGCTGTTGCCGACCCACTGGTGGGCGAGCTCGTGGGCGACGGTGCTCTCCGTGGCCACCCGGGAGTAGACCGGCCGGGTCTGGGTCTCCAGGGCGTAGCCGACGGTGTCGTCGTCGACGATGGCGCCGAAGGAGCTGAACGGGTACGGGCCGAAGACGCCCTCGAAGAAGCTGATCATCTCCGGCTGCAGCGCGATGCTCGCCTCGGAGGTGGCCCGGCGGGAGTCGGTGAGGTCCTGCTCCAGGAAGTTGAGGATCGGCAGGCCGTGCGGGCCGGTCTGGGTGGTCATGTCGTAGTCGCCGATGGAGGCCGTGGTCAGGTAGCTGGCCATCGGGTCCTCCGCCCGCCACAGGTACGTCGTCCAGCCGCGCACGGTGAACGGTCTGCCGACCAGCTCCCCGTTGGCGATCGCCGTCTTGCCCTGCGGCACGACGATGGCGAAGTCGTAGGTGGCCTTGTCGGTGGGGACGTCGTTCACCGGGTACCAGGTCGAGGCGCCCTCGGGCTCGTTGGCGACCAGGGCGCCGTCGGGGAAGCTCGTCCAGCCGTAGTTGGCGCCCTCGACGTCGGTCGGCTGCCCGGGCACGCCGCCGTAGACGACGGTGACCAGGTGGGTGGTGCCGGCCTTGAGCTTCTGCTTCGGGGTGATGACCAGCTCCCCGCCGCGGCCGTCGGCCGGCGGGGGCACCTGGGTGAAGGCGGCCTTCTTCCGGTCGACGACGACGGTGGCGACGGTGAGGCCGCGCAGGTCCAGGCTGAAGCTGGACAGGTCGGCGGTGGCCGTGAGGGTGATCGCGGCGGTGCCGTCGAGCCGCCCGGACGCCGGGTCGTACTTCAGGCCCAGGGTGTAGTGGCCGACGTCGTAGCCGCCGTTGCCCGCCTGCGGGAAGTACGGGTCGCCGCCCTGGGTGCTGCCGGCGGCGTAGGGCGCGGCGAGGGCCGGGGTGGCGGCGACCAGCGGCACGGTGAGCGCGAGCGCGACCGCGGCGAGGGGGCGTCTCATGGGCGCAATCTAGGCGCGCGCCGACCGCTCTGTCACCGGTCCACCGGTGCGTCGGAGCCGGGATCGCTGTGACGGACCATCGCGGGATCAACGTCCGGTCGCAGTCAGATCGTCATGTTCGTCCGGCAGGCTCATCGCCATGACGGCGAGCCTCTCCCTGACCGGCGCCCCCCTCACCGCCACCGGCCTGTTCGGCACCCACGTGGCCTCGGTGGCGCACGACCCGCGCAGCAGCAGCACGGAGACCCACGCCGTCGCCCGCCCCGTCGTGGACGGCCTGGACCAGTCGGTCTGCGGCGTGCTGGTCTCCGCCGTCGCCGACCAGGACTGGCTCGCCTCTGCCGGCACCGACCGCTGCCCGGAGTGCACCCGCATCGCCGGCTGACCCGCCGCCGCCGCGCCGGCGGCGTGGCCCTGGGCGCGGTGATCGGCACCGGGAGCGGCGGTCGAGTGACGGTCGCCGACGTGCGGGCGCACGAAGCACTGCGGGCGCCCGCCCCGGTGCCCGTCCGGTCGGCTGCCACCTCGGCCGGTGAGCCGTCGTTGCCGACCTTCACCGCCTCGGGTGTCGACCCGCGGGTGCTCCGGGACGTGCCGCCGTCCGTGCGTCGGGCCGTGGCCGCTGCGGTGATCAACGCCGACGCCTACCGGCTGGTCGACCAGTACCGCGGGATGGACGACGGGGAGGCAGCGGCGCTGCTGCGCTCCGACCGCACCGTCGACTACCGGGACGGCGGGTCCCGGGGTATCCGCGAGGCGTTCCGGCACCGCTGAGCTGGGGCATGCGCCTACTCCCCGGCCGGGCTGCCTCCTTGGCCGGCCGGAGCGACCGGTGCACGTCCCTCCCGGGTGATCGTCCCCGCCGGTCCGTTCCCGGCGCCGGTCACCTGACAGAGCCCCCGCGGCGGGCTTCGTCCTCTCGCCGCGGGGGCTCCGCCGCAGAGCATCGAGTGCGTCTTCGTGACAGGCTTCACACATGGCGGGGACTGACGACTTGGGACAGCGCATCCAGGCCGGAATCGGGCTGATCACGGCCGTTCGATCCAGAGCGGGTGGAAGCGGCGCTGTCGACGAAACGCTGCTTCGGGCCATGCTCGGTGACGCGCCGACGCAGGACGACTGATCACGGCGCTCGCCAACGTCCTAGTGGTGAACGAGATGGTGCTGTGGATGCACTGGAAGGCGACTGAACGGGACCCCGCTGAGCTGCTGCGATCCCTGTCAGCTCATCAGGAGCGGTGACCGACCGCTGGGCCGGCGTGAGACCCCAGGCTGAGCCCGCGCAGACCGTTGCACCGGGTGCGCGGGCAGCCGGTCGTGTCCCGGCCTGAGGGACCAACCGATCGAGGCGATCGACTCACGTACCGTCGCAGCGGTTGTTGGGAGCGGGCTGGGGGTGACAGGGACGGACGACGCGGAGCTGCGCCGCCGGTTCGCCGAGCGTGAGCAAGAGGTCGAGAACTACGGCAAGACATGGTGGACGCAGCAGGTAGAGCCGCAGCGCTCGTTCTTCCGCACCAGGCCCGCACTGCGCCGAGACTTGCTGCTGGCGTACGCGAACGGGACGCTCGGCAAGATCACGACCTATGGGCTGTACCGAGAAGACACCAAGTGGGTGCCAGAGCGGTCTTCCCTGCACGGCGAGGTGCTGGATAGCCTGCTGGGGCGCGTGCCACCAGGAGCCGGTACCGCAGGTGACGCGGTCTACCTGACCATCGGGCTGCCCGGCTCCGGCAAGACCAGCGGGCTCCGCCCTATCGCGCTGACTCACGCCGGCTACTCCTCGGCTCTTCCGGTGAGCGATGCCGACGAGGTGCGGGGGTCTTTGCCCGAGTACGCGAGGGGCCTCGGTTCAGGCGTCGTCCAGGGCGAGACCGAGGTGCTGACGTACGGGAGTCCCGGGTACCCCCCGGCCGGGGGTCTACAGGACCAGGTGTGCGGGCGCAGTGGCGCCGTCATCGTGGACGTAGTCGGCAGCGACACCTACCTACCAGGTGTCGTCCGGAAGCTGGTCGATCAGGGCCGCACCGTTTACATCCTCATGACTGAGTGCCCCGTCGACGTCTGCGTGGCCCGCGCTATGAAGCGAGCCATCCAGCCAGAGGGCCGCTTCGTTGATCCAGATCTGATTCGTAAGAAGGAGGGCGTCCCGCAGGCGGCGCTGACCGCTGCTCTCGCCACCGGCCTGGTAGCCGGTTGGGGCATCGTTGACACGACGCAGGACCCCGCGCAGCTCGTCGGCGGAGACGGCACGTTCGAGTCAGCCTTCGCTCCTGATCGAGTGACCCGAGACTCGTCATGACACCATCGGAAGGTGTAATAGGCCATGATGCGGCCTAGGGAGGTGACGGCATGAACAGAGAACAAGCGGCGATCGCGACTCATGACGCGGCTGAGCTGCTGGTTTATGCCGGCCTCACGGGTGACCGCGATCTCGAACAGCGAGCGCATGAGCTACTCGACGACGCGGCGCGGGGCGATGGCACGTTGCCCGGTCCGGCCGAACGCGAGGCGCTCGTCGCCGTCGATCCAGTGTCCGCGGCGACGCTGGGGTGGCTGAGCTACCCGGAGTTGGTACGTGCCGTGATCGGGGAGCCCGATCGGTACCTGAACCCGGATGAGGCCGACGCTGTCCGAAGTAACGCCGCGAACCTTCGCCTCGTCGTCGCAGCGCGCCTTGAGGGACGCCCGTTCAGCGAGGTCCTCCACGAGGGCAGTCAGAGGGACTACGCGTTGGCCGCTCGGGGTAACGCGGACGATGTCCGCCGCCTTTGGCAGATGCTCAAGGCGGAGGGGCTCATCGACGAAGAGCCGCCAGCTTCCGACGGCGAGCGTTGACCTCGGCTTCTGCTCCGAAGATCGAGGCCGCGAACACCCTGGCGGACCTCCTGGTTGAGCAACTCGACCTACGTCCGCCGGTCAACGTTCGAGCGCTCGTAGCCGCTCACGCCGATATCCGCGCACGCGACTTCGGCCCCTCGCTCGACTGCGACGCCGTCATGTATGGCCTTCGCGGCGAGCGGGCCAGACCGCTGCTCGTTCTTAACGAGCGAAGGGCTGACCCTCGGACGCGGTTCACACTGGGCCACGAACTCGGACACATCATGCTCGCGTGGCATGCAGGGACGATCAGCTGTCTCGCGGAGGAGACGGACGAGGACGACCCTGCTGCCACTCCCGCCCACCCTGGCGAAAGGGAAGCTGACGCCTTCGCGTCCCGCATCCTGGTCCCGGCCCGGTTCGTGGCCGAGCTGGCTTCTCAGTCGGTGCCCCAGATGCTCAAGAGCCTGGAGCAGGCAGAGGTCTCCGGCTTCGCAGGCATCAGGTCCCTCAGCAGTCTTCTGCCGCCCGGGTACGTGTTCGCTCTGCTCAACTACGCCGGCACCCGGGTACACAGCTGGTACACCTCACCCAGTACGAGGAACCCCGGGCTGAGCAACGGTGGCCGCGTCGATGCGCGGGAGTTGGACCGCAAGTTCGACGAGGCCGGCCTAGCGCACCACCACGGGTGGACCGTCTGGTGGGGGCGCTCCGTTGACTCCATCCAGGTCCCTCCGGGCTCCTCGGACTGGCGAACCGCCCTCCAGGACATCCTCCTCGACATCGCACCCGGCGAGGACCCGAGCGGCGGCTTGTGGCGACGGATCACCGCCGTCGCAGCAAACGCCAACGGGGCGGCGAAGGGCGAGCCGAGGGATGTCCTGGCGGCACGAATCCGGCACGCCTACCGGCTCCGCCCGGACCTCAGCGACTTGGTGAATCACCCACGTTTCGACGAGTACGTACTAGCGCGCACCCGCGGCTGGCGTCCGGACCCGACCTAAGCCCCTCGGCCGGCCTCACTGCTCCACTTGCTCGATGCTCGCGTCGTCGAGCACCCGGGCCAGGAGGCTAAGGGCGGCGAGGGACTCCAGTGCCCGCTGCTCGCCCCACTCCTCCGTCACGTTGTGGGTCGCTGGGTTGCGGAGCAGCGCGTAGACGCCGCGGGCGAACGCCAGCGCTCCACTTTGAAGCGCCTCCTCGAACGGCCGTCCAGGAGTGATCGGGAGACGGAGGCGCGGCCTGCCCGGCGCTGCCGGCGATGGGCTCAACGACTCGGTCATCAGTGCGTCGTCCGCGACGTCCCAGCGATCCAGCTTGCTCTGCACCCTGAGGCTGACGCTGCCGGCGGCGGTGGCGACTGCACTCCTGTAGTGGCCCCCGGGCCAATAGGGCGCCGCGGCCTCCCACACCCACGGGTGGAGGCCAGCTGCTCGGAGCTCAGGCCCTCGGGGCGCGAGGGCTCTCTCAAGCTTCCCCTGATCAGCCAGGATGCCGAGCGCACGAAGCACTGCCCTGCGGTGCTCTCGCTGTGCCCAGTCCTCCAACCCAATCCGCGAGACCTGCTCACCTAGCGCGTGCAGCAGGGTCATCACGGTCGGCTGGGCACTGATGATGTCCTCACCGATCGTCTGGAGGTCCCGCTCCGCCTCGTAGTCCTTGTACTCGTCCCAAAGGGCCAGGTAGGAGGTGAGGCGTTCCCTCGCGAACTCGGGGTCGGTGATCACCCAACCAGCGTAGGAGCAGCACCCACTCCCGAGACGGTGTGTAACCCACACCTCGCCGGACAGTTGTCGAGCGTCGTCTTCCCCGCCTGCGTATAGCCCGGTAGGGAGCAGGAACGTTCCCAGCACGTGGCCTATCGACGCGGCAACCGGGTGGAGTTGCGCTGCACCGATTCCTGGAACACAGGCCTCGCTACATGGAACGATCCCGCCGTGGAGTTCGCTGCGATCATTCTCTCAGGCCTGTCGCTCGTCGTCGCGATCGTCGGCACGACCCTGTCCAACAAGCGGTCCTCCCAGGCGCTTGAGGCGTCGCGCAAGGCGGCCGCTAGCGCCTTGTGGTCCGGCCTCCAACAGGCGGTCCAGCGGTTCGTCGGATTCGACCCGACCGTCGAGCCCGTAGGCGATCGGCTGGCCAATTTCCGCATCGCGGCTATCGCGTTGGTCGACGAGTTTGACGACTGGGCGGGTCTAGACAAGTGGTTGGAGGCAGAGCGAGCACTGGGGGCCGTGCTGGGTCGGGAGGTCATGGAGGCGGCGAAGCCGGGTGACTCGGTGGATCAGCGCCTCGCCAACGTCGACCCGTATCAGCGGTGGGCTCAGGTGCTCAGCATCAACCTGCGCCGCTTCCGTGCGGTCGGCTTTGATCCGGTCGCAGCTACCGAGCTCCAGGCGAACGCCGAGGCGCAGATCAAGGCGATCTGCGAGAAGCACGGGTGGGAACTGCCGCCGACGAGCATTCCCGGCGTTACCCCGATCGAGTAGGCACGTGTCAGGCGAAAGGTCAGACCGCCAGGCAGGTCTTGACGACAGGCGCGCAAGCCTTCCAATGACCTGAGAGACTCACATGACAGCTCACCCGAGACGTAAGTGGCCGCAAGCGCCCGCCTGGCGGCCAAGAGGGATGACCAGTGGCCGACGCAGCTGAACTGAGAATTTCCGACCTCAAGGACAAGTACGCGAAACTCGCCAGTTCGCGAGCGTTTGACCGGCTGTACGATGACGACCCGGACTTTGGGCACATGTTCAGCGTTCTGCATCAGCGACTGAACGAGCACTTCTTGAGCATCAACGATAGAGCGCTCACCACACATCACTACTGGGCAGAGAACAGCCGAGAATTCCTCGACCTCATCCGCCAGCTCGACGAGGACTTGTACGATCTGAAACGAGCGGGCGTCGAAGCCAGGCTCGCTGAGGGGTACGAAGAGGCCCTTGAACGCTGCAAGCCGTGGTTGTCGAGAAGCGGCGGGAGTACGGTGCCGGCGGATTTCACGCAGATTGAGGTTGTCAAGCACGAGCCGGTCTTCAGTCGGCCCTCGACCACAACCAAGTTGGCAAAGCAGTCAGTTACGCCCAAGCTCGACATGGTCGGCGAAGGGTCCTACGCTCACGTGTTCTCCTACGTGGACCCCGACTACGACATCAAGTTCGCCGTCAAGCGGGCAAAGAAGAATATCGATCCCCGCGATCTGCACCGCTTCAAACGGGAGTTTGACGTGATGAAGCGACTCAGCTTTCCATACGTCGTCGAGGTCTACCGCTACGACGAGGAACGCAACGAGTATCGGATGGAGTTCTGCGATGAGACGCTTCGCAGCTACATCAAAAAACGCAACGCATCCCTGACCTTCGCATACCGCAAGAGGATCGTCCTTCAGTTCCTGTATGGACTCAACTACATCCACCGCGAAGGTCTACTTCACCGCGATATCAGCCTACAGAACGTACTCCTAAAGGTGTACGCCAGCAGCGCCGTAATCGTTAAGCTCTCGGACTTCGGGTTAGTCAAAGAGCAAGAGTCGAACTACACCCGCACCCATACCGAGTTGCGCGGAACGATACGCGACCCACTCCTTGAGAACTTCAGGGACTACAGTATCGCTAACGAGATCTACGCCACCGGCTGGGTTCTCTCCTTCGTCTTCACCGGGCGCGAGTCGCTTTCGGTGACTTCTGAGGAGGTAGGCCGCATCGTGCGAAAGTGTGTCGATCACGACCTTGCGCAGAGGTACGCGTCCGTACGGGAGATCATCTCGGACGTCGAGGCGCTGGTTGCTACGCCTAGCGACGCTTCCGCGTAATTCGCATGCAAGCAGCCGCGTTACAAGCTCACCCGATCCCGACGCCGCGATCCGCGAGCACTGGATTACGGCCGCTACTGGCTGACCGAGGTGCGTAGCAACGCGCCGACGTCTCCGATAAGCGGGCTCACGCTCGACCAGGTCGAGGAGTACCTCGCCTGATAAGACGGCCTCGCCCGGTGCGCCAACACCGGACGAGGCCTTGATCCCCAACCTGCCGAGAGGGAGAGGACCCAAATGATCACTATGCAGCAGCATGCCCCGTGGTGTGACCAGCGGGCACACGAGCAGTTCACCGATGAGACGGGAGGCGTCCGCGTGGGATGCCTCAGTGGCCCCATTGAGATCGCCGGCTCGACAGGCGTGGGTGGCTGGCTGACGAACAACGACTCCGACGACGGCAGGACCCGCATTGCGCTTGACTGGGCACCTCGAGACTGGCGGTCTTTGACCCCAGACGAGGCGGCCGACCTGCTCAGCTTCCTGGCCAAGGCGCTCGCTGAGCGCAGCTGCCCCTAGTAGAGCTAGCCTCCGCCACCCACGGCTAGGCCTCCGCCGCGCATGAGCACGGCGGAGGCTCAGTCGCCTCGCGACGTCGGTCTTGGTAGGCATGGCACGTGACAGAGGAGCACGGTGTCGCCATGCCGGATCGGTTGCTGACTGTGACAGAAGCCGCCGAGGTACTAGGCATGAGCGGCTCAACCCTGTATCGGCTGATCAATCAGCAGCGAGTCTCCTACCGGATCATGCCAACTGGCCGGATTCGGTTGGCGCCGGCCGACATCAGCCAGATCCTGGAACACGCTCACCGACCGCCGATTCCAAGCAACCTAAGAAGTGGGCGTCGGCGGGCTTCGTCATGACTCGCCACCGTCAGCGAGTGAGCCCCCACCGTCGCTGACGACGGACTGGACGTGTGAGATCTCCTAGAGCTAGGCGCTCGGGGAGTGGACATTGGAGGACATGTCGATCTCCTGACCGCGAGTCGCGGCCACCTTGTGAGGGCGCCTACCCGTTAGTCCTCAAGCTGTAGGCGCACCTTCGGAGCGCGGCCCTTCGGGGCGCGGCCAGCCCGTCCAATGCCGGCCGCCGCCGCATCTCGGAAAGCCCGAAGGGCGGCCTGCAGGGCCACGACCGTCGGCTCGTCTGTGGGCACGGCTTCCCCGGTGGCCCCATCCGAGACGAGCAAGTGGCCGAAGTTCTCACCCATCTCAAAGTCGAAGATCTCTTCGCGCCTGATCAGGGCCAACCACGCCCGAACGACAGGAGGATCACCGAACAGGCGCAGTCTGGCAGTGATGAGATCTATGTGCTCTGTCTCTGGCCATGTTCGGCGACTCGGATAGGGATCCGTGACCAAGTCGAGGCGCTTCTGAACCACTTCGGCGTATGCCATAGCGTCGCCGTAGGCCTGGCTCTGATGCCCCCGCCGCCAGGCAACCCTCTCGCGTTTCGATGAGAACCAGCCGGTGAGCGCGGGAGCAGTGGCAGTCGTGATCAGGCCAAGGACGGCGACGATGACGGTCTCCACCAGCGGGATTCTGTCACCACTTCAGCGAGCGATCCGCCGGCCTGCCCGAGCGGATCAACCGATGACTGACCGCAACAGCTACCTGCTGGCCGACGACAGCGGGAATCCCGCCGGCGTCGTCGACGTGGAAGCCATCAACGCCCGCGGCGCCCGGCTGGCGTTCGCACTGGCTGCCGGCAACGACCAGCCGAAGCGCATCGAGGCTCTGATGGGTGAGCTGATCGCCGAGGTCAGTCCCCGCGAAGTCGGGTACGTCAGCGCTGCGGCGCTTGGCACCGTGGTGCAGGACATCCTCGAGCCGCTCGTGCAGATCGCCGAGGAGGTCGGGGTCCCGATGCGAGAACGCCTCGCCGGTGACGCCACCAAGCTCGCACAGGGGTTCTGACGCACGACAACAGTTGAGCCCCCGCCGTCGTTGACGGCGGGGGCTCAGTCGTCCAATTCAGCGTCTACCGCTCGCCTCTGCGAGTTCCTGAGCGATGGCGTCAGAGGCCAGCAGATCGACCGACCGGAAGTACTCGTCGGCGTCGAGGTCACCGGAGGCCCACTCATCGGCAAGTCGCACCGCTCGGACAGTGACGTCCTCAACCGCAGTCGGCGTTGTCGATGCGGCCTCGGCTGGATGCGTCATCGTCATCTAGACCTTCTCCCCCGTCGTGGGCCCACGTCCTACCCTGGGCGCGGAGCTTAGATGCGCCGGGCTCATGATCAGAAGACTCTCGGGCGTGTCGGACACTGGTTGTAACTCTTCCGGGTTCAAGTGCGTTCCGCTGCAGCGATTCCTGCAGCTAGAAGGCCGGACAGGAGACTCAGCGCGTTGCGGTCCCGCAGCTCAAAGTTGCCAGCATGCGGCGAGTCCACGGTGAGGATGCCGAGGCGTCGGGATCCCGCCACCACACGGATCGTCAGGAAGCTGCGATACGAGGCAGTCCGCGGGTCCAGGCCATCCGGGGGGTCCTCGAAAACGTTCGGGTAGTCCTGGAACAGCGGCTGATCATCGTCCAGGAACTCCAAGACGGACCGTCCGAGGCGATCTTGGTTTCGCTCCCACTGCAAGTGTCTCGGCGGGTGACCTCGACCTTGCCAGTCCACTGCCCTCAGGGTGTCAGCGTCCTGACGTTCGTAGAAGATCACCCGATTCTCGTCGGCGTCCTGCCCGAGGCGCCGACGAGACACGTGTAGCACCTGGGTGATCATGGCGCTACGCGAGTCGTAGCCATCCCGTTCCGACCGCGCACAGATGTCCCCGAGCGTCTTCATGAGGGGCAGCCCAGCGCCATGCAACGTCGCCCACAGTCTTTCGGCGACATGCTTGGCCTCGTCAGCCACCTTCGCGGCACGAGCCTTCTCGATGCGGACCAGCCTGTCCCTAGCCCAGACGATGGTTGCCGCGAGCAGTCCAAAGACGATGACCCCGCTGAGCGGTGCAATCAACGCCCAGCCATGGGTCTTACCGATCGCGGCACCGCAGAGCGCCGCCCCGACCGTCGAGAGAGCAAGGAAGCGCCAGCGCAAGAGACCGCGCAAACGACCCTCGATCCAGTCATCAATGCTCTGCGGCTTTCGATCAACGCTCGGTTCGACCACGCAGCACCCCCGTGCACCTCGCACTACAGAGGACCGATCATGGTCGATACGAAACCGGACCGCACTATGCAAGTAGTCCAGCTTTGAGAGTCGCCGGCGGACCGCGGGTGATGCTCGACCGACTGCACCAGGCCGAGTTGGCTACCCACGGTGACCGTCACCAGCCACGATCCGGTGCATGACGAACCCCCGCCAGCCCGCCCGCCACCCAAGCGTCAGGAGCCGGCTGGCAGCGTCGGCGGTAACACTGGCCGTCGCCGGTGGCGTGGTCGGGCTGGCGACCTTCGGCCAGTTCACCAGCGAGGACACCGGGCTCACGCGGTCGGTGGTCGCGCCGATCGGCCCGTAGTCCCAACACAAGTCATGCCCGTCCTCCCCGCATGCGCCTAGCGCGCTATGGCCAGCCGGACCCGTTGCACCCTAGGTTATGACCGTGGAATGGGCATCGGGAATTTTCGCCCTGGTTGGCGTAGTCCTAGGCGGAGGCATCTCACTTTGGGGCCAAGCACGAGAACGTCGACTGCAGGCACAACGTGCCGACTTTCAGGCAAGGCAGGACGCGTGCGTGCAACTCCTTGCGGCTGTACGGAAGTTTCGTCGTTTCGCCATGTACGCGGACGTCGATTTTGTAGTTGTTGATCCAACCGAGCAATCGGGCGGGACTGTGGCCACCACTGAGCGCAGGCAGTATGACGCCTCAATCGATGAAGCCTTGTCCAAGCTCATGATTGTCGCTCGCTCAGAGCCCATTGTCGACGCAGCTCGAGAGCTAGTAGCCGAGCTGAACAAGTTCATGAGGGAACGAGCGACTTATGGGCTTGGGAACGTGCCCACCGAGACAGTTCGCAGGCTTCAAACCATGGAACTCGACTTCGCCGCGATCGTCATGCGGGAGATCAGCCCACTTGGCAAGCCGGGCCGATTAGGCTCTCGCCGATCATGAGTAGTCCAAAAGAATTGGCACATGTCGCGGTGATGCTGTGCAATATCAGGCGAACTCGGGCTGCGGCCCCCCTCTTTGATTTCGGTGTGATAGCTGAGGTTGATTTCGGTGTGATAGCTGAGGCCAGGCGCACCCGGCCCGCGCTTCTGGGGTCGCCCCTACGGGTGGTCTTGGGCGGCCTCGCAGCAGTACGTGGGCGAGATGTGCCAATCCATTGGCGGTGCCCGATGGGACTTGAGCAAGGAGGACGCGGTGAAGATCAACAGTCAGGTCGTGGTCTTCGACGCCGCCGACCTGTCCGCGGAGAGCAGCTTCTGGGCCGGGCTCCTCGGCGGGACGGTCGACGCCGAGGATGACTGGCACATGGTGATGGTCGATAGTCGGGCGCGGGTAGGAGTCCAGCTCGCTCCGGACCACGTCCGGCCGGAATGGCCGCACGGGACTCCGCAGCAGATCCACCTCGACCTGTGGGTCGATGACATCGAGACCGCCCACGAAGAGGTCATGTCGTTGGGCGCCGAGCTGCTCCAAGCGGCCGAGGCCAGCGACGAGCCAGACAGCTTCCAGATCTACGCGGACCCGGCCGGCCATCCCTTCTGCCTCTGCTGGGTGAAGAAGAAGCAGGTCTGAGCCAGGTCCCGTTGCTCCCTAGGCGAAGCGGCCGCCGATGCGCTCGTGGACCGCGACCAGTTGCGTCCGTCGGGGCTGACGTCCTCGCTGAGCGCAGTCACCGGCGCAGCGACGCCACGGCGCGGTGGGCGCGGTCGGTGCGCGGCCCCTGAGTACTCGGCTCCGATCAGGTGGAGGCCTCCGCCAGCCACGGGGGTAACCGGCGGAGGCAGCGGCGACAGTACATGCGGAACCCTGAGGTCTCGCTAGGTGCTTACTGGTCGCCACCTGGGCAATGCCCGAGGTGTCAGGCACAGCGCCTAGACCAGCGGGCGCACGAATCAAGCGACGCATCGTGACCCTGCTGTGACCGCTCGCCGGGGTAGCGTGCCGCGACCGTCCGCAACGCAATCACGGGGAGCAGCACGCCATGTCGTCGACCGCACCAGTAGATGAGCCAGCCAGCACAAGTGCGGGCACGAGCAAGAAGCCGGTGTGGAAACGGTGGTGGTTCTGGGTCGCTGCGGTGCTTCTCGTCGCCCTGTTCGCCAACCTCGGTGGCGAGGACGAGAACACGAACACTGCCGCCGGGACGGCGAGCACCGAGACCTCGGCGTCGTCGAGCAGTTCTGAGCCGGCCGCGGAGACCACGGAGGTCGTCGATCCCAGCACTCAGGCACCTGCACCAGCTCCCACTCCCGCGCCTGCTCCCGCTCCGGAGCCTGCGGCCGACGAGGGCACGGCGAGCCAGCAGCAGGCGGTGCGCAGCGCAGAGAGGTACTTGGACTTCGCGGGTTTCTCCCGTCAGGGGCTGATCGACCAGCTGTCCAGCGAGTACGGCGACCAGTTCTCCGTGGAAGACGCGACCTGGGCTGTCGATCACGTCGAGGTGGACTGGAACGCGGAGGCTGCGGAGAAGGCGAAGAGCTACTTGGAGTTCACGTCGTTCTCTCGCGCTGGCCTGATCGACCAGTTGACGAGTGAGTACGGGGACAAGTTCACCCCGGAGCAGGCCGAGTACGGCGTGAGCCAGGTCGGACTCTGACCTGAACGACAGAAGGCGCCCCACCTGCCTACTGGCGGGTGGGGCGCCTTCGTTGCCGGCAGCGGCTGCGAAGCTCTCAGGCAGCCACGGCCGTCCGGGAGCTTCGCAGCCGCTGCCGCTCCCCCGCGGTCATGCCGCCCCACGTACCTCCACACTCGTTCGCGGCAAGCGCGTAGTCGAGGCAGGCCACCCGCACCGGGCACTCGCCACAGCCGGCGACCGCCATGCGGGCCGCGTACCCACCGCCCGCCCACCACGCCTCCGGGTCACTGGTCCGGCACGAAATCCAATCCGCAGCGGCGAGCTGGCCGCACAGCTCAGACCATTCCTGCACCGGGCCTACCTGACCGACGACCTGGACGGCGACCGCTGGTCGGCACTGGCCGGACTGGTGGTCCTCGGCGTCAACGCGGTGCTCGTCGCGCTGCTGGCGACCCTGGGCGTCCCGCTCGTGGCCGGAGCCGAGAGCCGCGGTGGCGCCGAGCTGATGGACTTCCTCGACGACGAGGTGGGCATCGACGGCGGCTTCCAGTGGACGCTGTTCGACTCGAAGGCCTGGCTGCTCGTCCTGCTGGTGCCCCTCGCCGTCGCCCTCGGCACCGCCGTCCGCCGGACGCTGCGCCGCCCGGGCACCACGGTCAGCGGCAACGACCTCAAGGTCGCTGCCGTCTGCGGCGCGGTCGCCGGGCTCCTCGCCGCCCTGCTGGTGCGGGTGTCGATGTCCGGCTCGGTCTCGGGTGAGGCCGCGCTCGTCGGCGAGGCCAGCGGCTCCGCCTCCGCGGACGTCGGCGTCTCCCTGCTCTGGGCGCCGCTGCTCGGCGCCGCCTGGGCCGCGCTCGCCGTGTGGGTGCTGCGCTGGGGCCCGACCCTGGCGCTGTCCCTCCCCCCGCGCGTCACCCGGCTGATCGCCGGCCGGGAGATCGCTCCCGAGTGGGCGGCCGCACTGGCCGGCACCGCTCCCGCACCTGCCGGCACGCGCTCGGCACGGGTGCGGCTGGGTGCCCTGCTGACCGGCGTCCTGCTGGCGGTCGCCGCGGTCGCGGCGGCCGTGATCGCCGCGGTCAACGCCTTCTTCTTCACCCCGGAGTCGGCCGCCGAGCGCTACCTCGAGGCGCTGGCCGACCGGGACGTCGCCGGGGTCCTGGAGCAGCTGTCGGACGCTCCGGACGTCGAGGGGCAGCCGCTGCTGACCGACGAGGTCCTCGACAGCGACGACTACTCCCCGATCGGGGACGTCGAGGTGCGGGACGTGCAGGAGTACGGCAGCTCCGCGCAGGTGACCGTCCGGTACACCGTGGACGGTCAGCCGATGGAGGAGTCGATCTCCCTGGTGCAGGGTGAGGAGCGCTTCGGCGTCTTCCGCACCTGGACGGTCGCGGAGACCCTGCCCACGCTGGAGCCGTACTCCGACAGTGACCTGGGCGCGGAGACGGCCGGCGTCGAGCTGGACCAGTCGTCGCACCTGGCGCTGCCGGGCAGCTACGTGCTCCACGCGGCCGACCACCCGTTGCTCACCTCCGGACCCACCCGGTTCGTGGTGACCATGCGGCAGTCCAGCGGCGCGGGCCTCGACCCGGAGGTCAAGCCGGAGGCGCTGGAGGACGCTCAGGCGCTGATCGAGGAGCGGATCGCCGAGTGCACCACCATGACCTCGGTGCCGCTGACGAACTGCCCGTTCCTCAGCTACTGGTCCTCCTGGAGCGGGGAGCTGACCGACGTCGGCATGACGGTGACCTCAGAACCGGAGTTCTCCCTGGAGTACGAGCCCTACACCGGCGTCCTCGACATCGTCACCGAGGAGCGGGGCGAGCTCCGGCTGACCGGCACGACGACCCGGACCGACTGGCTGGGCGAGCTCGAGGTCGAGGCCTACGAGGACGAGTTCTGGTTCGACCTGTCCGGTGAGGTCACCGGTTCCGCCGGCGACCTGGAGGTCCAGTTCGACGAGTGACCGGACCGCCGGCAACCGGAGCCCCGGGTGGACGCATCGGCGTCCCCCGGGGCTCCGGCGCGACCGGGGCAACACCAGCGCCAGGACGCCTCAGCCGCGTCCGCACGCCCGCCGGGTGCGGTCACTGCACCGACACCGACAACCGGCAGGCGCCGCCGGAGTCGCCGCGGCAGCCGGGACGAGCCGGTCGCCTGCTCGCCGGCCAGCGTCGTTACAGCGACTGCAACCTCAGGGTCGGTCGGCCAGGACCACACCGTCGACGGTCGGGCCACCGTCCACGGTGAGCGGCAGGCCGGCCCGGTCGACCACTCCGTGCACCTCGGCCGGGTCGTCCGCGCCGTCGACCGCTGCGGCCAGCTCCCGGTAGGCGGCGAGCTGCGCCTGCACCTCCCGGGCGCTCGCAGCGTCTCCGGCGAGCACCGCCCGCTGCTCGGCCCGGCTCAGCAGTTCGACCTGGACCGCCAGCGGGGTGAGCGCAGCCCGCTGGGCCACGGCGAGCTCGGCCGCGCCCTGGTTGCGGTCGAGCTGCCCGCCCGCCGGCGCACCGGTGGAGCTGCACCCGGCCAGCGTGACGGTGGCGGCGACGAGGACGAGGGCGGTGCGGAGCGAGGGAGTGCGCATGATGCCTTCCGGTGTCGGTCCGGCCCCAGCGGCCAGGACCCACGGATGCCCGAGCGCGCTGCGCACAACCGGATGGCGTGCCATCCACCCCCCGATCGGGGGAGGCCCATCGCCCCTGGTCCCGTCCGGGGGCTGCGGCAGGATCAGCGCATGTCCGTCGCCGACTCCCCCACCGCCCCGACCACCCGCGCACGGCCGAACCCGGTCTGGAGCGCCCTGGTCGGGCTGACCTCGCTCGGCGTGCTGCTGCAGGGCCTGTGGGCCGGGCTGTTCCTGCGCCCCGACGCCGACGGCAGCACCTGGTACACGCTGCACCAGCGCGGCGCCGAGATCACCATGACCCTGGCTGCGCTCACCGTCGTCGCCGCCGCGATCTGGCTGCGCCACCGCCGCGACCTGCTGATCGGCTCCGCGCTGCTGCTCGTGCTGCTGGTGGTCGAGTACCTCCTCGGCCGCGCCGGTGGCGGCAGCCTGCCGCTGCACGTACCGCTGGCCATGCTGCTGCTGGGCCTGGCCGTCTGGCTGCCGATGGCTGCCCGGCGCCGCTGAGGCCGGCGGCGTGCACCCCGAGGACCAGGTCGCGGCGCTCGTCGCCGCGGTCCGGGGTGCGCTGCCCGCGGCCGGCGACCCGGAGCGCGGCCGCAGCCTGCAGGCCTACCTGAAGACTTCCGAGCCCTGCCTGGGCGTGCGGCTGCCGGAGGTGCGCCGGATCGTCCGCGCCGCCGCCGAGGCACATCCGCCCGGCTCCGCCGCCGACGTCGGCGCGGCGGCGGAGCTGCTCTGGCGCGGCGCCGCCAACCGGGAGGAACGCCACGCGGCGATCGCGCTCACCGGTGTGCCGCCGGCCCGGGCCGCCCTCGAGCTGCTGCCGCGGTACGAGGAGATGATCACCACCGGCGCCTGGTGGGACCTGGTCGACGGCGTCCAACCCCGGGTCCGCGACCTGCTGCTCGCACATCCCGAGACGCTGCGGCCGGTGCTGCGCGGCTGGGCCCGCCACCCCGACCGGTGGCTGCGCCGCAGCGCCGTCATCGCCCAGCTGGGCGCGAAGGAACGCACCGACACCGCGCTGCTCACCGAGGTGATCGAGGCCAACGCCGCCGACCCGGAGTTCTTCGTCCGCAAGGCCATCGGCTGGGCGCTGCGTGAGCACGCCAAGACCGACCCGGCCTGGGTCCGCCGGTTCCTGGCGACGCACGAGCTCAGCCCGCTGTCCCGCCGGGAGGCGGCCAGGCACCTGGCCTGACGGTCAGTGCGCCGCCTTGCGGCGGTGCACCGTGAGGTTCATGACCAGCACGATCAGCGCGCCGACGGCGAGCCCGATCAGCGCGCTGGCGAGGGTGTTGACCAGCCACCCCACCACCGACCCCAGCGCGCCGGTGGCCTCGGCGGCCGCCTCCTCCAGGTGGTGCACCACGTCGTAGACGGCGTGCAGCCCCAGCTCGTCGCTGCCGACGAGCAGGATGTGCCCGCCCACCCAGAGCATCGCCGCGGTGCCCACCACGGTGAGCAGCGTGAGCACCCGCGGCATGGCGGCCACGAGCCCGCGCCCGAACCGGGCCACGCCCGCCCGGGGCAGCTGGGAGAGCCGCAGGCCGACGTCGTCCATCTTCACCAGGAGCCCGACGAAGCCGTACACGGCCACGGTGATCAGCACGGCGACGACCGCCAGGATCACCGCCCGCGCCACGAACGCCTGGTCGACCACCTCGTTCAGCGAGATCACCATGATCTCCGCGGACAGGATGAAGTCGGTGCGCACGGCCCCGGAGACGATGGTGTCCTCGTCGGGGAGCGCGCCCTCCTCCGTGGTGTGGTCGTCGTGGTGGCCGGCGACCTTGGCCCACACCTTCTCCGCGCCCTCGTAGGCGAGGTAGCAGCCACCGAGCATGAGGATCGGGGTGAGCAGCCAGGGCAGGAACTGGCTGAGCAGCAGCACCGCGGGGAGCAGGATCAGCAGCTTGTTGCGCAGCGACCCCAGCGCGATGCGCCGGACGATGGGCAGCTCGCGCTCGGCCGCCAGGCCACGCACGTACTGCGGGGTGACCGCGGCGTCGTCGACCACGACGCCCGCGGCCTTGGCGCTGGCCCGGCCGGCCGCCATCCCGATGTCGTCGACCGAGGCCGCCGCGGCGCGCGCCAGCACCGCCACGTCGTCGAACAGAGCTACGAGTCCACCCGCCACCTGACGTCCTCCCGGTCGGTCAGCCGGTGTGTGCTGACCCGGACATCTTGCTGGGTGGAGCCGGTCCCCGCTCGCCCGCCGCGCGCGCGGGGACCGGCGCCGGACTCAGAAGGTGATGACCAGCCGGCCGCGCACGCCGCCGGCCTCGAGCCGGCGGTGCGCCTCGGCGGCCTCGGCGGCGGGGAAGGACTGCGCCAGGCGCAGGCTCAGCACGCCCGTCTCCACCGCCTCGCGCAGCCCGTCGAGCTTCTCCTGCTCCTCGGCGTACTGGCCGACGAACACCGGGTGCACGTGCAGGTCGCGCTCCCCGTTCCCGGCGTAGCCGCGCACCGTGGTCACCTGACCGCCGTCCTTGACCGCCGGGAGCACGACCTCGTTCTGCACTGCCCCGTCGGCCAGCCCGTCGACGCCGTCGGGGTACTGCTCGCGGATCCGGTCGGCGACGTCGTCACCCCGCCGGACGACGACGTCGGCGCCCAGCTCGCGGACCAGCTGCTCGTCGGCCTCCTTGGCGTCGGCGACGACGGTCAGCCCGGCCGCCTTGGCCAGCTGGATGACGTAGCCGCCGAACGCCCCGGCCGCGCCGGTCACCGCGAGCACCTGGCCCGGCTGCAGGTCCATCGCGTCCAGCGCCTGGCGCGCGGTGAGCCCGTTCATCGGCAGGGTCGAGGCGGCCGCGTCGCTGACGCCGGCCGGCACCCGGGCGATCGACCGCGCCGGCAGCACGATGTCCTCCCGGTAGGCGCCGTGCTGCCCGCTGGGCACGACGACCCCCATCACGTGGTCGCCCACCTGCAGGTCGGTCTCGACGCCCTCGCCGATCTCGGCGAGCACCCCGGCGACGTCCATCCCCGGGATGTAGGGGAACTCCTTGACCTGGTCGCGCTCGGCGTACCAGCCGCTGCGCAGGGCGGTGTCGGTCGGGTTGACCGTCGCCGCGGTCACCCGCACCCGGACCTGCCCGGGCCCCAGCGGCTCCTGCGGCACGTCGACCAGCTGCAGGGCCTCGGGCCCGCCGAACTCCGTCACTCCCACTGCTCTCATGCCCACCGGCCTACCCCACGGCACCTCCCGGGCACACCGGACGGCCACGTGGCGGAAACCACGACGCTCACAGCCGGCACGTAGCCGGGCCTGGGGCCAGCACCAGCGGCGCGCCCGACGGTCTCCCCATGCCACCGCTCCCCCTGGCGGACGACGCACCCGCCCGCACCGTCGAGGACCCGCCCCCCGTCGTGGACGTCGTGATCCCGGTGCACGACGAGGAGGCCGACCTCGGCCCGTGCCTGCGCCGGCTGCACGCCCACCTGTCCGCCCAGCTGCCCTACCGGTTCCGGATCACCGTCGCGGAGAACGCCAGCACCGACCGCACGGTCGAGGTCGCCCGTGCGGTCGCCGCCGAGCTGCCCGGCATCGAGGTGCTGGAGCTGCCCGAAGCCGGCCGGGGCCGGGCGCTGCGCACCGCCTGGCTGCGCTCGGACGCCGCGGTCCTGGTCTACATGGACGTCGACCTCTCCACCGACCTCGCCGCGCTGCTGCCGCTGGTCGCCCCCCTGATCAGCGGCCACTCCGACCTGGCGATCGGCACCCGGCTGGCGCCGTCGTCCCGGGTGGTGCGGGGCGCGAAGCGGGAGGTCATCTCCCGCGGCTACAACCTGCTGCTGCGCGGCACGCTGGCCACCCGCCTCTCCGACGCGCAGTGCGGGTTCAAGGCGATCCGCGCCGACGTGGCCGCCCGGCTGCTGCCGCTGGTCGAGGACACCGGCTGGTTCTTCGACACCGAACTGCTGGTGCTCGCCGAGCGCAGCGGGCTGCGCATCCACGAGGTGCCGGTCGACTGGGTCGACGACCCCGACAGCCGGGTCGACATCGTCGCAACGGCGAAGGCCGACCTGGCCGGGATCGCGCGGATGCTGCGCGCGCTGACCACCGGCCGGCTGCCGGTGGCCGAGTTGCGCGCCCAGCTCGGCCGCGGCCCGCTGACCGACCCGGTGCCCGGCGTGCCGGCGGGGCTGTTCGGCCAGCTGCTGCGCTTCGCCACCATCGGCGTGCTGTCGACGCTGGCCTACCTGGCGCTGTTCGTGCTGCTGCGCACCGTGGTCGGCGCCCAGCCGGCCAACCTGGTCGCCCTGCTGCTGACCGCCGTCGCCAACACCGCGGCCAACCGGCGGCTCACCTTCGGCGTCCGCGGCGCAACCGGCGCCACCCGCGCGCACCTGCAAGGGCTCGCCGTCTTCGGGCTGGGCCTGGCGCTGACCAGCGGCACCCTCGCCGCGCTGCACGCGATCACCCCGACACCGTCTCGCGGCGCCGAGCTGCTGCTCCTGGTCGGCGCGAACGCGCTGGCCACGCTGCTGCGCTTCCTCCTCCTCCGCGGCTGGGTCTTCCGAACCGGTCACACCCCCGCCCCCGAACCCGCCGCCCCGGCGCTGGAGACCTCCCGATGACCACCACCGCCCTGCCGCCGACCGCCCACCTCGCGGCGACCGCGCCGGCCCGCCCGTCCCGGGCACGGAGGGCACTGCGCGGCCGCGCCGCCGACCCCGCCTGGGTCCGCCCGGCGCTGCTCGTCCTGCTCGCCGCCACCGGCGTGCTGTACCTGTGGGACCTGGCCGCCTCCGGCTGGGCCAATGCCTTCTACGCCGCCGCGGTGCAGGCGGGCTCGGAGAGCTGGACGGCGTTCTTCTACGGCTCCTCCGACGCCGCCAACGCGATCACCGTGGACAAGCCACCGGCGTCGCTGTGGGTGATGGCGCTGTCGGTGCGGCTGTTCGGGCTGAACTCCTGGTCGCTGCTGGTGCCGCAGGCGCTGATGGGCGTGGCCACCGTCGGGGTGGTGTACCTGGCGGTGCGCCGCGTGGTGGGCCCCGGCGCCGGGCTGCTGGCCGGCGCCGCCATGGCGCTCACCCCGGTCGCGGTGCTGATGTTCCGCTTCGACAACCCCGACGCGCTGCTCGTGCTGCTGCTCACCCTGGCCGGCTACGCGCTGACCCGGGCGCTGCAGACCGCGAGCCGGCGCTGGCTGGTCGCCGTCGGCGTGCTGATCGGCTTCGCGTTCCTGACCAAGACGCTGCAGGCGATGCTCGTCGTACCCGGCTTCGCCCTGGTCTACCTGGTCGCGGCCCCGACGACGCTGCGCCGCCGGATCGTCGACGTGCTGCTCACCGGGCTGGCCCTGGTGGTCAGCGGCGGCTGGTGGGTCGCCGTCGTCGAGCTGGTGCCGGCGTCCATGCGGCCCTACATCGGCGGCTCGCAGACCGACTCGGTGTGGGAGCTGATCTGGGGTTACAACGGCCTGGGCCGGCTGACCGGCGACGAGACCGGCAGCGTGGGCGGCGGTGGTGGCTGGGGTGAGACCGGGCTGGGCCGGCTGGTGAACGCCGAGATCGGCGGCCAGGTCGCCTGGCTGCTGCCCGCGGCGCTGGTGCTGCTGGCGGCCGGGCTGGTCGCCGTCGGCCGGTCGGCGCGGACCGACCTGCGCCGCGCGGCGTTGCTGACCTGGGGCAGCTGGCTGGTGGTCACCGGGCTCACCTTCAGCCTGATGGCCGGCATCTTCCACGCCTACTACACCGTGGCGCTGGCCCCGGCGATCGCGGCGCTGGTCGGCATCGGCGGCGGGCTGCTGTGGCAGCGGCGCGGCAGCTGGTGGGCGCGGATCGTGCTCAGCCTGACGCTGCTGGGGACGGCGCTGTGGTCGTTCGTCCTGCTCGGCCGCTCCGCGGACTTCCTGCCCTGGCTGCGCTGGGTGGTGCTGGTCGCCGGGGTGCTCGCCGCGCTCGGGCTGCTGGTCGCCCACCGGATGGGCCGGGCGGTCGTGGCTGCGGTGCTGGCCGTGGGCGTCCTGGCGGCGCTCGGTGGCCCGGCCGCCTACGCGGTGCAGACCGCCGGGACGGCGCACACCGGGTCGATCCCCTCGGCCGGCCCGACGGTGACCGGCGGAGCGGGCTTCGGTGGTGGCGGTGGCCCGGGCGGCGGTGGCGGGCCCGGCGGCCGGGGCGGCTTCGCGGGGCAGGCGCCGACCGCCACTCCCCCGGCCGGTGGCGGCACCGGCCGGGGTCCGGGCGCCGGCCAGCTGCCCGGCGGGCAGGCCCCCGGTCAGACCGGCACCGCCGGTGCACGGGGCGGCGGGGCCGGCGGCGGGATGGGCGGGCTGCTCGGCGCCGCCGACCCGAGCGAGGAGGTCGTGACCGTGCTCGAGGAGGACGCCGACTCCTACACCTGGGTGGCCGCCGCCGTCGGCTCGAACAACGCCGCCGGCTACCAGCTGGCCACCGGTGAGCCGGTGATGGCGATCGGCGGTTTCAACGGCAGCGACCCCTCCCCCACGCTGGCGGAGTTCCAGCAGTACGTCGCCCGGGGCCAGGTGCACTGGTTCATCGGCGGGGGCATGGGGATGGCCAGCGACGGCGGCAGCAGCGCGTCGGCGGAGATCGCCGCCTGGGTCGAGGCGACCTTCACCGCCCGGACGGTGGACGGCGTCACCCTCTACGACCTCAGCGGCGCCACCGGCTGAGCTGTCCTGCCGGCAGTCGTGCTCTGCCCACCGGGAGTGGGCAGAGCAC